>JALSTC010000845.1 GCA_026983935.1 Ardenticatenia bacterium | reverse complement strand
CCGACCACTTCCTGCTCTGTTGTGTCGGCAATATTGACCGTGCCTACCGACTCGCCGTTGCGCAGCACGGTAACCTTATCGGCCACCCGGAAGATTTCATCCATGCGGTGGGTGATGATCACGATGGCAGTGCCGCTTTGCTTCCACTGTCGCACCAGCTCAAACAGGCGGTTGACCTGACTGCTGTCCAGACTGGCCGTCGCTTCGTCGAGAATTATCAGGCGCGGCTCATTGCTCCACGCCTTGAGGATTTCGACAATCTGCCGCTCGTCGGGGGGCAGGGCGGTGACCAGTGTGTCGGGCTGCATCCGGTCGGAGACGGTATCCTCGAACAGGGCCAGCAACGCTTCGGTGCGCCGATGCATCTCCCGCCGATTCACGCTGAAATTCGCACGCAGTGGCTCGTGCGCCAGCCAGATATTTTCGGCGACGGTCATATCTGGAACCAGACTCAGTTCCTGATACACGGCAGAAATCCCGCGCTTTTTGGCGGCCTGCGGGTTTGGAAACTGCACCTCCTGACCATCAAGGAGGAGTTGCCCCCCATTGGGGGCAACCACTCCTGTAATGATTTTGCTGAGGGTACTCTTTCCGCTGCCGTTTGCGCCGACAAGCGCGACGACCTCCCCGGATTCGATATCCAGGTTACCGTTGCTCAGGGCAATGACGCCGCCGTAATGCTTGACGATGTTACGAGCGGAGAGTGTCAGCGCCATGGTTTACTCCATGAAGGACGCGGCCTGCGACTGGGTGATGAAGCCGTCCAGGGTATAGGAGGCCGGGAAGCCGCCGAACTGCGCGTAGTAGCTGGCGAAGTCCTCCGCCGTCACCGCATAGGGGATCGGCACGTAGAGCGTATTGCCAAACGGCCCGCTCAACTGTGCCTCATCCACCGTGTCGCCGCACAGGATTTCCATCGCCACACGCACGCCATCCGCTCCCACGCCCGGCGGGTTCACCACGCCGATCGAGCGGAAGTCGGGCTGGTCGGCCAGCACTTCGTTCCACAGTTGCAGGTATCCGGCACGCGCTTCACCGGACACCACCGGCCATTCGTCAGGGTTGGCCGTCCGTATCGCGGACAGCACGCCAAAGGCCATGCCGTCCTGCGTCCACACCCCGTCAATGTTGGGCAGGCTGGCCAGGAAGTCGCTCATGACCTGCTGACCCGTCGCCTGGTCCCAGCCGCCGCTTTCCCGACCGACCACGTTGATGCCCGGATACTCGGCGAACACTTCCTCGACGCCAGCCATCCGCGCTTCGTTGGCCGGATGGCCGACAAAGCCTTCGATGAGGACGACGTCACCTTCGCCGCCCAGTTCCCGCGCCAGCCAGCGGGCACTGATGCGCGCCCACTCTGTCTGGTCGATCACTACGTTGTAGACGCCTTCCGCGCCGATCTCCTGATCAACGGCGATCACGACCACGCCTGATGCCACGGCGTCTTCCAGGTCGAAGTTGAGCGCCTGCTGGTCCCCGGGATTGATGATGATCGCGTCCACGCCCGCATTCAGCAGGTTCTGAATCTGCTGCTGCTGGCCCGCCACGTCTACGTCCGCACTCTCGACGACCAGATTCACCTCAATGCCAGCCGAATTGAATTCGGCAACCACATCTTCGATGTTCTGGATCATCTGCGTGCGCCACTCGCTGCCCACGAAGCTGTTCGATACCCCGATCGTGAATGGCCCCGTACAGGCACCATCCTGGGCCTGCACCGGTCGGTCAACAGGTATGAAAGCGAAGGCCGTGCTCACGACAAGCAAAGCTACCACAAGTAGGGTGCGAATTCTGGACATCTTTCTCCTCTCTTCCTGAACTTTTACAGGGAGCCGAAATTCCTGTGCTTTACACCGAGGGACGGTATCCACCTCCTTTCACTTTCTGGAGATAAAAGGATGTTATTCGGCGGCAATGAAAATATGCTCCAGGGCAAGCGCTACAGCACCGGTAACCCCTGCATCATCCCCCATTGATGAATAGTCAATTCGCAGGTTTTGTGTGGAGAGGGGCAGCGATCGTGAGAGCACACTGCGGCGGATATTGGCCAGGAACTGCGTGCCGATATGCGCCACACCCCCACCGATCAAAATCAGGCTGGGATTGAAAAAGTTCACGACACCGGCCAGCACACTGCCGATGAGGGAGCCGCTCTCTTTTATGATCGCCATGGCCACGCGATCGCCTTCATGAGCAGCCATCCCGACATGCCGGGCGGTAAGCCGTTCCACGCCCTGTTCAAGATACCGTGCCATGATCGGACTGCGGCCATCTCGTGCCACTTCCATCGCCAGACGGGAGATCGCCGAACCAGAAGCCATTGCCTCCAGACAGCCAACGTTGCCGCAGTGGCATACAGGGCCATTACGATCTGCTTGAATGTGGCCGATATCCCCGGCACAGCCATCGCTGCCGCGATAGATGCTGCCACGTGCGACAATCCCTGCACCGATGCCTGTACCGACTTTGACGAAAATGAAGTTCTCGACACCTTTGCCTGCCCCGCCGCGAAGCTCTCCCATGGCCATTACGTTGACATCATTGTCTACCATGACCGTTGCCGCAGGGAAGATGCCGCGCATTTTTTGCCGGATAGGATATTCCCCCCATCCGGGCATGATAGGCGGCATGATCAGGACGCCCCGGGCAAAATCCACCGGGCCGGGCACGCCAATACCAAGCGAAAGCACTTTATCGTTTGGGATACCAAGCTCATCAATCATGGCCTGCGCGATACCAGCAATCTCGGTGAGCACAGCTTCAGGGCCATCGCGCACATCCAATGGGCGGGCATCACGCAGTAGAAACTCACCTCGGAAGTTCGCCAGCGCCAGGTCTACACTGGTGGCCCCAATATCAATACCAAAAACGTAGGCGAAGGAATCATTAAACACCAGATTTTTGGCCCGACGTCCACCAGTTGATGCCGCCTCTTCACCTTCTACCAGGATGCCTCTGGCAATCAGGTTCTTGACCACGCCGCTGATGAGTGCCCTGGAGTATCCAAGCTTTCGTGCCAGGTCGGTACGTGATAAATCCCCCGCCATGCGAATCGCCCTGACAACTTTATACTGCTGCAAAGGCAGTGCAAGGCTGTTGACATACGGGCTGGAATGCTGAGCAGGCCAATTGTTCATGGGCGCCCCTACATAAATGGCGAGGAGAATTCGTCGATTTCAGACCAAAACGGACAGCATAAGTGCACTTAGCAATTTATGGCGCAACCTTACTTATAAAAATAGCACACTTAGATCAATTTCTGAAATAAGTTAAAATTAAATCTAAATGCAGCGACGCTGTCATATCAATTAAAAAATAATCTTTCTGTTCGACAGCGGCTCTGGATGCGGGTAAAATATGGATAAACGCCGTCGTCAATAGAGTGCGACAGTTCAAAAAGCAAAACGTAATCGGCGGATTTATCCGCCGCCGATTTATTCCGGGGATAACTGCATAGAATGCATAGAAAATGAAATCAGCCCCTGCTATGACTATGACTGACCTTTTCCGCGAGCCACGCACATGGCAGCGCTTCTTTGTAGGTGTGCTGCTGCTGGGCGGCGCATGGCTCTGGCTTTCACGGGTGGACGTTGGCGGTTCCACCGCTGCTGCTCCAGCGCCGCGTGTGGGCGCGCCTGCGCCGCCGTTCACCGCCGTGCTTGTTGACGGTGGACCGATCGCGCTGAGCGACCAGATCGGGCAGGTGATCGTGCTCAACCTGTGGGCCACATGGTGCCCGCCCTGCCGCGCTGAAATGCCCGCCCTGGAGCGGGTCTGGCAGCGGCACCGCGATGAGGGCCTGCTTGTGCTCGGCCTGAATCAGCAGGAGAGCGCGGAGCGTGTGGCGGCCTTCCGGGCGGAATTCGCTCTGACCTTCCCGCTCGCCCTCGATCCCACAGGCGAAATTGGCCGCCGCTACCTGCTCACGGCCTATCCGACGACCTACTTCATCGGGCGCGACGGCACGATCCGGGATGTGATCTACGGCGGGCCAATGCCGGAGGCGCTGATCGAAAGCCGCGTGACCGCCCTGCTGGCGGAGGAATAAGCCATGCTGCCTGTACTGCAGATCGGCCCGCTGGTTGTGCAGACCTCGCTGCTGCTGGCCCTGATCGGTTTCTGGCTGGGCCTGGAATTTTCCTCACGCGCCGCCAGACGACAGCCAGACATCCCGCGCGGTTTTGTGGATTCCGCCGTCTTCCGCGCGCTGCTCCTCGGCCTTGTGGTGGCCCGCCTGGTCTATGCCGCGGGCAGCATCGAAGCCTACCTCAATGATCCGCTGGCGCTGATTTCTCCGCTGCCTGCCACAATGAACGGCCCTGCGGGGCTGGCAGCCGCCATTGCCACCATCGCCTGGCTGGCTCACCGCCGCCGTGTGCCGCTCCGCCCGCTGCTGGATGCCCTTGCGCCGGGAATCGGGGTGCTGCTGGCAGTGCTGGCGCTGGGCGACCTCACCAACGGCACAGCATTGGGAACACCGACTGATTTGCCCTGGGCGGTCACACTCTGGGACGTCCCCCGCCACCCGGTGCAGCTTTACCTGGCCGTGCCGACTCTGTCGCTGGCGCTGTGGAGCCTGCAGGGAGGCGAACGCCCTTTCGCCGGGTTTGATTTCCTGGTGGTGACAGGCGGCTATGCCCTGATTCTGCTGATCAGCGGCATCTGGCGTGAGCCGGGCGTGGTGATAGCAGGCGGCTTCCGGCAGGAGCAGTTCATCGCATGGGCCGCCCTCCTGCTACTGACGCTGGTCGGGGCACGCTGGGCCATGCAGGATTCGCCTTCGTCAAATGTACAGTTAGAGAAAGAGCACACGTGATGCGTTACAGCCGACGTCAATTTCTCATCACATCGGCCATCCTGGCCGCACAGGTGGCGCTGGGGCTTAAGAACCGCGCCTGGGCGGACAGCGGTGAGCGCTACCGCCGCTACAGCGACCTGAGTCCGATCGAGCGCCGGGTGCTGGCGGCGGAGATAGCTGCCCAGCCAGTACCGCCCGTCACGCCGATCGGCACCAGTGAAGATATCCTCTGGCCGTTTGATTACCGGCGGCTGATCAGTGAGACACCGATCACCGTCTTTGATGCGCCGGGCGGCAACCCGATCAAGACGATTCCCGCCGGCTTCAATTTTGTCAGCATCGTGAACAGCCAGAATGGCTGGACGCAGATCAACTACGGCGAATGGGTACCGGATGAGGTGATCAGTCCGGCCCATATTTCGACGTTCACCGGGGTCACCTTCGATCAGCCATTAACCTACCCACTGGCCTGGATTCTGCTGGATACCCGGCCCAGCACCCGCCCCGGCGCGGAGCCGCCGGACGATGCCCCCTTGCTCACGCGCTACACGCCGGTGAGTGTGTTTGCCCGGCAGCAGATCGCCGGTTGGGAATGGTATCTGGTCGGGCCGGATCAGTGGGTTGAGCAGCGGCGGCTGGGCCAGGCCCTGCCGATTGCGCCGCCCGCCGGTGTTTCCGGGCGCTGGATAGGCGTCGATCTGTATGAGCAGGTCTTGATCGCCTACGAAGACACGCGGCCCGTTTTTGCCACGCTGGTGTCTTCCGGGCTGCCGGACTGGCCGACCGATGAAGGGCTGTTCCGCATCGAGCCGACACTGCGCTTCGAAAGCACACCGATGCGCGGCGCACTCGGCGGACCGGATTCTTACATCATCGAGGACATCCCCTGGACGATGTTCTACAACCTGCTGTCCGAAGAAGCCCTGCACGGGACATTCTGGCATGATGGTTTTGGCTACCGCCACAGTCACGGCTGCGTCAACCTGACCATCACCGATGCCAGATGGCTTTACCAGTGGACGGCAGACGGCTATGAAGACGCCTGGGTCTACGTCTACAGCAGCGGCGAGTACAACGAGTGACGTGGGCCTGCAGGCTCATCGCCGTGATCGCCGCCACTGATTAGCGCCTACGGCGATGCTGAATAGGTGAGGAACCAGTCATCGGCTGCCATTACAGGCGTGTAGAAATCGTC
>JALSTC010000844.1 GCA_026983935.1 Ardenticatenia bacterium | reverse complement strand
GCCGCCGTCACCGTGCCGCTGTAGGTGATATCCTGCCCCATGTTTGCTCCGCGGTTGATCCCCGCGACCACGATGCTCGGCGGCCAGCGAGTCGCGCCCAGGGCGGAGAGAGCAATGCAGTCTGCAGGTGAGCCGCCTACGGCGAAGGCGGGTGTACCGTCGGCAAGCTGCGTTTCCGTCATCGGAATATCCTGAAACAGTGTTTTCTTGTGTCCGACGGCGCTCTGGTTGACTGCCGGTGCAACCACCTGCACAGTGCCCAGGCTGCGCATGGCCTGCACCAGTGCCAGTAGGCCGGGAGCTTTCACACCGTCGTCGTTGGTGATAAAGATATGCGTCACGTATATTACTCCAGAAGAGGTGAGACAGGATTCTGTCAGGGTGCGGTTGTTCATTCGCCGCGGCATATAGAATAGCATGATCTTGTTGGCGGGTACAGGGTTATCAGATAAGCAGGCTGGCAGGAGGGAAGCGGGCGGTGACAGTGACAGTTGCTGTAGTTGGGCAGCCCAGGTGGGCGGCAGTGGTAGAAACCCTGGCCAGTCGTCACTCCTGGCGGCTGATCTGGTACGATGGAGAGGGGCCTTATGTGGCGCGGCTGGTGGAAGATGGCGCGGCGCTGATTCTGGTGGATGCTCAGCAGCCCGGCTGGCGTGCTCGCGTAACGGCAGCCAGAACGAATCCGGCCACGCGGCGCATCGCGGTGATTGTTGTTGCGACAGATGACGCGGCCCGGCATGCGGCCTATGATGCCGGGGCAGCGATGGTGCTCCTGCCGGATGAACTGGCCGCGGCACTGCCGAAGGTCGTTATGACCCATGCCCGGCTGCCGGACCCGGCGCGGCGTGCGTGGCTCGAACACCAGTGCGGAGAGCCGCTTCCGCCAGAGGCACGGGAGGCGGTGCGGCTGTTCAATGCCGGGGACTATTACAGGCAGCACGATCTGTTTGAGGCTCTCTGGATGGCGGAAGATGGCCCGGTGCGTGAGTTGTATCGCGCGATCTTGCAGGTGGGGATCGCTTACTATCAGATCACGCGGGGCAACCGCCGTGGCGCGCTCAAGATGCTGCTGCGCAGTGTGCAGTGGCTCGCCTCGCTGCCGGATGTGTGTCAGGGTGTAGACGTGAAGCAACTTCGCGAAGATGCTGCGCGTGTTCGGACGGCTCTCGAAAAGACTGATCCGGCAGCGATGGCGGCTTTCGATTTGAGCCTGCTCAGGCCGGTCAGACTGGTGGATGACAGTCCGCAGTGAACATGACCGCGAGCGGCCCGGCTGTTTTGCAGGAGAGGGGGCAGGTATGCTGACTCTGGAACTTGATCTGATATTGGGGGCGCTGGCTATCTTTGCACTGCGCCTTGTTGGGGTGTCTATCTCGACGGTGCGCATGCTTATGCTGGTGCAGGGGCGGCGTGCGCTGTCGTCCGCGCTGGGCTTTTTTGAGTCGCTTGTCTTCGCGCTGGCCATCGGCAGTGTGGTCACGCAGCTTGATAACGTCTGGAATCTGATAGCCTACTGCGCCGGTTTCGCCACAGGCACCTACCTGGGCATGATGCTGGAATCGCGTTTTATCACCAATTTCATCACGGTTAACGTCGTATCACCGCACAAGGCCCACCAGATTGCGGAGGCCGTGCGGGACGCAGGCTTTGGTGCAACGGAAAGCTGGGGGCAGGGGGCCGAAGGACTGGTTGGCGCCGTGCGGGTGGTGATCCGGCGGCGGGACGTGCAGAAAGTCATTGAAATTGTCAATCGCGTTGATCCCGCAGCATTCATTACGCTGGATGAGACTCGTGCGGTGCGCCACGGCTATCTGCGGGCAGGGCGACCGGTGCGGTGAGCGTGCAAGAATGATTTTGTGATATGATGGATTAAATGTATGCCATAATGGCATGTTAAGTCCCGGAGAAGTGGCTCATGTCGCGAACTGCCCATCGCTATGAGCCGGGGGTCTGGCATCATATCACCGTGACTACGGCTACCCGGCGGCCCCTGTTTACTGATGCTGCCCGTGCACGCATTCTGCAGGAGCGGCTAAACGCAGCTCGCAGGAGGTTTGCCCTGCTGTGCATCGGCTATGTGATCATGCCGGACCACTTCCACTGGGTGATTTATCCCACTGAACCGGGATTTGAGGACTTTGCTGCCGAGCAGATTCAGAAGGGCGGGCGGTACGCGGATGATCCGGCAGCGTACTATCTGCTGCGCATTGTCGAGGAAGTCAAACGCGGTACGACGCAGGCGATTCGCCGCCTAGCCCGTTCACTTCCGCAGCAAATCTGGCAGCCGGGATTCTGGGATCGTCCCGTGCAGGACATGCGGCGGCTGCCGGATATCCTCCGCTATATTCATATGAATCCCGTTCGGGCGGGATTGTGTTCCCGCCCGACGGATTATCCGTACAGCAGCCACAACGCGATGGTTTATGATCATCCCCATGCAGTCGTGCTGGATCGCATGATCTGGGAGCAGTTGGGCATCCCCTCGGTGAACAGGCGCGTCTAACCGCCGAAAGCGGCGATCTGGTCGAGTAGCCGCTGACGGTCAACCTGTGGGAAGGCCTGCAAAAGCTCGTCAAATTGCTTCATGTAGCGCACCAGCTCCTCGCGGGTGTATGCCTCAAAGCGCAGGGTGATGGCAGGCTGCGTATTGCTGGCCCGGATCAGCCCCCAGCCCTGCTCAAAGATCGCCCGTGCGCCGTCCACATCCACCACCCGGTACTGCTTTTTCAGTGTTTCCTGTGCTGTGCTGATAATGTCGAATTTCACGTCGTCCGGCGTCGGCAGGATGATCTCCGGCGTGGCGAACAGTTTAGGCATATCGGCGAACAGGTCAGCGAAGGGACGGTCGGTCTTGCTGAGGATTTCCAGCACTTTGAGCGCCACCAGCGGCGCGTCGTCAAAGCCATAGTAATCTTCACCGATGAAGATATGCCCGCTGACCTCACCGCCAAGCAGTGCGCCTTCCTCCTGCATCTTGGCTTTCATCAGACTGTGCCCGGCCTTCCACATGATCGGCACGCCGCCGTGCGACTTGATGTCGTCGCCCAGCGCCTGTGACGATTTCACGTCAAAGACGATCTTCGCGCCGGGATGGCGGGTCAGCAGGTCACGGGCCAGCAGCGCCAGCAGCCGGTCTGCGGCGACGTGGTGGCCGTGATTGTCAATCGTCCCACAGCGATCGGCGTCGCCGTCGAAGCCGATGCCCAGATCGGCCCCGTTTTTGATCACGGCCGCTTCCAGGTCTTTGGTCAATTCGGGGTCTTCCGGGTTGGGCAGGTGGTTGGGGAAGGTGCCATCCGGTTCGCAGTACAGGCAGATCACTTCCACGCCAAGGGCTTCCATCACAGGGGGGACGTAGGTGCCGCTCAGACCATTGCCTGCATCCACAACAATCCTGAGCCTGCGATCACCCAGCTTAACTTTGTCTTTGATCGCTGCCATGTGGCGGTGAATCATGTTGAAATCCTGGCGGACTTCGCCAGCGCCCGTCTCGAAGTCGCCCGCCTGGATCAGGGATAGAAGAGTTTGGATCTGCTCGCCATAGAGGGCCAGCTTGCCATGCGCCATCTTGATACCGTTGTAGTCGGTGCTCAGGTGGCTGCCGGTGACCATGATGCCGCCTGATTTGTCGCCATGGGAAGCTGTGGCGAAGTAAACGGTTGGCGTCAGGACTTCGCCAATGTCGGTCACGGGAACGCCGCTGGAGGCCACCCCTTCAATCACGGCAGCCCGCAAACCGGGCGAGCTCTCTCGGTTGTCGGAGCCGACGTAAACACGTTCGATCTGGTGTTCGCGCTTCATATATGTGCCGTAGGCCTGACCAACCAGCCGGGCGACTTCCGGTGTCAGGTCGGGGCTGTCGCCCGTGACCACGCCGCGCACGTCATACTTCCGAAAAATATGCGGATTGACCTGTGTCATCGTTTCTGCCTCTCTGTTACGTGTCCAGGTGGATCTTTGCGCCTGTAGCGCAGTCAATCATATCAATACGCGGCGCTGGCGTTTGGCTGGCCTCGGCGATGAGGTTGCAAAGGGCCAGCGCCCGCATGATGACTTCCTCCTGCGAAGTTGTTCTACCGCCTTCAACCATTGCCCGCAGCAGATTGGGTTCTGTGCCGCTGTAGCGTACTTCGACACGGCCCTGGTGCTGGAAAGCGGCCAGCGTTTCGTCAATGAGTTTCTGCAGGCCGCTGACCGATTCCAGCGGCGCTCGCTGCTCAAGATGCGCGGAAGCAATGACCTGCGGGTATTTGAGCACTTCTTCCGCGATTCGCTCCGGCAGGTCGCGATTGCGGGCGATCAGGGAGGCAACCAGCAGGCCGATGTACATCCCGTCGCCTGTGGTGTGTGCGCCGTCCAGCAGGATGATGTGTCCGGCCTGTTCGCCGCCGAGGGCGAAGCCGCCTTCGCGCATGCGGGCCATCACGTAGCGGTCGCCGACTTTGGTGCGTTCCAGGGTGATGCCGTGCTGCTGCAGATAATGCGCCAGCCCGCTGTTGCTCATCGTGGTCGCCACGACGGTGTCGCCCGGCAGTGCATGTTGTGCCTTGAGGTGAGTCGCCAGCAGCCCGAGGATATGATCGCCGTCCAGCAGCGTGCCGCTGCGTGTGAGGAAAATCACGCGGTCAGCGTCGCCGTCGAAGGCAATGCCCAGGTCGGCGTCGCTGGCCTGCATCAGTCCCCGCACGATATCCCGGTGGCGGCGGACGTATTCGCTGCCGCTGCGGACGTTGATGTTGTCACCGGTCGGGCTTGTACCAATGGCTGTCACAGTTGCGCCAAGATGGGCAAATGCTTCTGGCGCGAGCTGGTAGGCTGCCCCATTGGCGCAGTCCAGCACGACAGAAAGGCCCGTCAGCGTATCCGGCGAAAAGCCCTCGATGAGATGTGCCAGATACCGCTCACGGAGCTGATCGGCTCCCCGGATTTGCCCGAAGTGCTGCACGGGGGACGGTTGGGCGAGCCGGTCGGCGATGGCTGCCTCAATGGCCGCCTGTGCCTCGTCGCTGAGCTTGAAGCCGTCCCTGCCGATCAGTTTAATGCCGTTCTGGTCGGCGGGGTTGTGACTGGCGGAAATGACAATCCCCAGGCTGTAGCCCAGAGCGCGCGTCAGGTGAGCGACGCCCGGCGTGCTGATCACGCCGACGTCCTCCGCTGTAACGCCTTCTGCCGCCAGCCCGGCCAACAGTGTGTGCGTGATCTGCGGCCCGCTGGGGCGGGTGTCGCGTCCAACCAGTACAAGCGGGTCGCTGTAGGTCTCACGCAGCCAGCTTCCAATGGCCCGTCCGATTCCCAGGACGGTCTCTGGTGAAAGGGGGTAGTGCCCGGCAATGCCACGAATGCCGTCGGTGCCGAAATGTATGGGGACGGTCATAAAACCCTCGGTGTGTGATGAAATTCCGGTAAAAAGGAATCACGCAGACTCACAGTGTCCCTGCCCATAGAGGCTCCAGGCCAGGAAGCGGTCCGTATAAAACTGCGCGATCTGTCCGCCGTAGCCTTTCATGCTTGCATCGAAGGCATGGCGGCTCCAGGGCAAACGCAGCAGGACGGCAGGTATGCCCAGAATGCGCAGACGATTATACAATGCTTCGGCGTGATTGGGTGGCACAAGGCTGTCCTGCTGGCCCTGAAAGAGCAGGGTGGGTGGCACATGGGGGTGAGTATGATTGACCGGCGATGCCTCGTGATACCGATCCGGGATGTCCTCCGGCAGCCCACCCAGAAAAGTGTCCAGCGGCGAATCCTTCATGGCCGGCCAGAGCAGCAGGTCGGTGGGGGGATAAGCGGCGACCACGGCTTGCACGGCGGCGGATTTATTTTCTGCTGTATAGGCTGCCAGCAGTACCAGATGCGCACCTGCCGAACGGCCGTGCAGTGCAATGCGGGCCGGGTCAACCCGGTAGCGTGCTGCATTGGCCCGCACCCAGCGCACAGCCGCTTTGACATCTTCCAGGTGTTCCGGGAATCTGGCAGCGGGGGAGAGCCGATACTGAATATCAAACA
>JALSTC010000843.1 GCA_026983935.1 Ardenticatenia bacterium | reverse complement strand
ACAACATCAGGGGTTCACCGGGGATACCAGTATTGCGGAAAGGAGCGCAAAATTATGTCCGATTTCAACCAGCACCTTGAAGCCGCCCTGGAGCGGCAGTACCAGCTTTACGAGCCTTACCGCACGCTCTGTGAAATGGAAAACGTCGGGCTGGACGATATCAAGGCGATGGCCCGCAGCGGTGATCTGTTCGCCATCCCGGCCATCCCGGCGGAGTGGTTCAAGAAAGAACAGAGCAACGGTCTTTTCCGCAAGCTGGCAAATGCTGAGGAAAAAGGCGGCTGGCTGGTCTCCAGCTCCACCAGCGGCGATCCCAGCTACACCTGGCGCACGGAAGCCGACCGGCAGGTCATCGCCAATTCATTCGAATGGGCCTATGGTCACGTCCCGGCGGGATACTCGATCGCCTTCAGCCCCAGCGTTGAATTCCTGACCCGCGTCGGGCAGCGCTTTGCCATTGACGACAACCCGGTCGTCTTCTACGCGACGATTCCCTCTGCCGCCGCCGGAGAGGTATTCAACGGCATGGACTATATGGCCGAGTTGAACACGGTCAAGACTATCTGGGCCATGATCAAGAGCCGGGGCAAAGGCCGCCCGGTGCTCGAACTGCGCCAGGAGCTGCTCATGCAGCGCATCCGGGAGGCCGAACAGAACGGCACCGATATAATCTTCAGCGCCTCTGTGTTGATGCTCTACCCGACCCTCAAGAATCTACCCGGCACGTACAATCTCGGCAGGCACGCCTATTTCCTGACCGGCGCGGGCGGCTGGGACGGACAGAAAGGCACGATGGCGGGAGACGCCATCCACAAGCCGCGCTATGTGCGGGAAATGTGCGAGAAATTCAATGTTCCGGCGGACGCGGTCACCACGAACTTCTGGGACATTTACGGCACAACCGAGAACGGCAAGGCCCAGCCCGGCCCCTACTCCCCCGAACATGAGGATTTCGTCTTCCAGGTCGGGGACGATGTGAAGCTTTACGTCATTGACCCCGTCAGCGGCAAACCGGCCGAGGCCGGGGAAACAGGCTATCCGCGCTTTATTTCACCTTATGGCGTGGACGGCTTTGCCGGGGCCTGTGTTCAGCAAAATGACATCGTGACGGTCGTCGCCACCAATGATGATCACTCCGTCCGGCAGTTCACCCATATTTCCCGCGCTTCTGGACAGGAAGGTGAAGGGGGTGTCGGGTGTGCATTTGAAATGGTCGAAGGCGTCCAGCTATGAACTACACGTTCAGCGATCCCAACATCACCACCAACGGTACATTCCAGGTCAACGGCTACACCATCAAAGCGCCGCTGTTCACGCCGGATGAGCTGCCGTATATCATCGCATCCACACGGCGCAACGCGGAAATGTATTTCACCGACGGGCACAACGCTTTCGACGCGCTGCGCCGCTCCTATGAAGCCTGGAACGATGCCTTCTATTACCTGCGCCAGCAGGCCATTCCTATCCTCTCCGGTCTGACAGCCTTTTCCGAGCAGACGCTCACCTGCTTTGGGCTGGAGCCGCTGGGTCGCCTGAACTTTGACGTTGAACAGTTGAGTAAGCTGGAGCAGCACCTGCGCCACCTGATCGCCAACGGCAAGTATCGCTCGTTCACCCGCTGGGGAAACGGCTACCTCAAGGGCTACGGGACGCCGCGCATTGCCGTCTTTGAACCACCACAACAGATCGTGCAGGTGATGGCCGGGAACGTGATCGGCCCGACGTGGCTTTCGGCCATGTTGGGCGCGATCGCCGGTGCGCCGCAGTTCATCAAGCTGCCTTCCCGCGATCTCGCTTCGCTCATGTACTACCTGCAAACACTGGAGGAGATCGATCCGGCCTTCCGGGCGACGATCGCCTGTGGGTACTATCCCGGCGGCAATGTCGTGGAAGACGCCCTGCTGGAAATACCGTCCCTCGTCGTGGCCATGGGCACGGACAGCACCATCGAGTCCATCGCCGGGAAGATCGCCGCCGTCAATCCTCGCTCGCGCCTGATTCCGCATGGCCTCAAGATCAGCTTTCAGGTGATCGGCAGGGCCTATGCGCTGCCGGAAGTGGCGGAGCTGGTCGCCTGGGGCGTGGCGGCCTATGATGGCAACGGCTGCTTTTCCCCGGCCAATATCTATGTCGAAACCGGCGGCCCCCTGAATCCCCAGCAGTTCGCCGAAGCAGTCGCCGAAGCAATGGGCGAGATCGCCGCCTACATCCCACCCAAGCGCTCGCTGGCCGTCGCAGAGCGCGTGACGGCCTACCGCCAGCGGCAGGCCCAGCGCCGCCTGCTGGGTGAGCGTGTCCAGTTGATCAAGTCGCCGGGCACGGACTATACCATCATTGTGGATGAAGAGGTTCCCCTGCTCACGCCCACCTGCCAGGAACGCACCGTCATCATCAAACCCGTCGAGGATGTGCGTGAGGTGCCGGGACACGTCCGCCATCTTGCCGGGAACCTGCAAACGGTAGGCCTTGCCGTCCCGACCAGCGAACTGCTGGAAGTGGCCGATCTGCTGGGCGAGGCCGGTGTGACCAACATCAAGATTCCCGGTACAGAACATACCATTGACCTGGCGGAAGCCCACGACGGCTACTTCGATACCGTTCAAATCACCATGGAGGACGGCCTGCGCTGGGTCACCATCGGCTTCACCGATACCGACCGGGCGATAGGCGAAACACTGCACACCAAAAACACCTGTCTGGAGAGAGTGGCCCGGCAGTTTCAAGCATGACGGCCATCGCCGGCTGCAGAATACCCCCCGCACCACCTATGTTATAATATTAAGCATAGAGTGAACGGGGGAACAGACGATGGCTGCAAATAACACACACTGGGAATATCTTTTCGTCCACGTTGGCCATGCCCGCGGATTCCATGAATCCACATGGCGTCCCTACAAGGTCAACGGCAAGGAGCTGCCCAAGTGGGAAAAAGGCCCCCACTGGCAGGACTACTTCCACGAATTGGGAAACCAGGGATGGGAATTCATCACCTTTGAAGAGACTTTTATCGAGGACACATTGATCGGCGGTAAGCTCGCCATCTTCAAACGCCGCCGGGAGACAGAACCACCCGTCAGGCGGCTTTCCCAGGAGACACAGGAGCTGCCGCGCAAGCCGCCGTTTATTTCTGAGCCTTAGGGCCATCACGTGCCGAACACTCTCGTCAGATGCAGCATGCTGCCCTGGAAATACGGCTGCGCGCCGTCCGGGGCAGTATATGATCCCGCCCCGGCGCGCAGCAGCAGGTGGCTCTTCTTGTTGCCCACTCTTTCCTATGTTAGAGTCAGGGTAGCAGCGTAACCATAGTATCCAGCCTTTCAGGGAGTATAGATAAGCCATGGTTATCAAAACAGCACCCGAACAACTGGCCGCGACACCGCGCCCGGCGATCTGGGCCGATGTCCCGGATGAGCAGTGGAACGACTGGCGCTGGCAGATGAGCCACCGCCTCAATACATTGGAAGAGCTTTCCCAGATCATCAACCTGACGGACGAGGAGATCGAGGGGATCAGCGCACCGGGTCTCTTCCGCATTGACGTGACACCTTACTTTGCCTCGCTGATTGACCCCGACGATCCCAACTGCCCCGTTCGCCGTCAGGTCATCCCCTTGGGACGGGAAAAGGCGGGCTTCCACGCCATGATGGCCGATTCGCTGGCGGAAGATGCGCACTCGCCCGTGCCGGGACTGGTGCACCGCTACCCTGACCGTGTGCTGATGCTGGTCACCACGGAATGCGCCAGCTACTGCCGCTACTGCACGCGCTCGCGCGTGGTTGGCGATTCCTCCGCTAACTTCAGCAGCCGTGATCATGAAGCGCAGCTCGATTACCTGCGCCGCACACCGCAGGTGCGCGACGTGCTGCTCTCCGGCGGCGATCCGCTCACCATGCCGCAGAAGCGCCTGGAAAACCTGCTGCGTGCCCTGCGCGAGATCGAGCACATCGAGATCGTGCGCATCGGCTCGCGCGTGCCGGTCTTCCTGCCGCAGCGCATCACCGACGATCTGCTGGAGATGCTGCGTCAGTTCCACCCGCTGTGGATCAATATCCACGTCAACCACCCCAAAGAGATCACGCCGGAACTGAGCCGTGCGCTGGCAAAGATGGCCGATGCGGGCATTCCGCTGGGCAACCAGTCCGTACTGCTGCGCGGCGTCAACGACAGCCCGGAAGTGCAGATGGAGCTGGTGCACAAACTGGTCAAGAACCGCGTGCGCCCTTACTATCTGTATCAGTGCGACCTTGTGCAGGGTGCGGGGCACTTCCGCACGCCGGTTTCGGTCGGCATCGAGATCATGGAGGCGCTGCGCGGGCACACGTCCGGCTACGCCGTGCCGACCTACGTCATTGATGCCCCCGGCGGGGGCGGCAAGATTCCGGTCACGCCCAACTACGTGCTCAGCCAGTCGCCCGGCAAGATCGTGCTGCGCAATTACGAGGGCTTCATCACCACCTACTACGAGCCGGAAGAGGCCTACGATCTCGAAGAGCGCAAGAAGCTCTGGCTGGAAGGCGAAGAGCGCCACGAAGGGATGCAGGAAGGCGTCGCCGCGCTGAACGCAGGCAAGCGCCTGACGATCAAGCCGGAGGGCTTCGACGAAACGCACAAGCGCGGTCGCGAGGGCGGCCCCATCAAGCGCGGCAAGCGCAACCGTCTTGACAGCTACGACGAGATAGCAAACAAGTAGGCGCGAGACAATAGGCATAACTGCCGGGGCGGCGCATGATGTGCCGCCCCGGTTTTTTTTTGCACTGTTTTGCCTGTACTATAATGGGTGCATTGCATACAGCAACCCGTTGGCGATGTGCGGACAACTGCCGGAGGAAAAACATAAACCTGTGACCGCGAAAAACTGGCCGTTTAACCCCACAACCTATGAGATCAACACCTGGGTATGGCTGCATGACCTCAGCCGCCGCTATGAGCGCCCGATCACACTGGGTGATGTCCCAGAGGAAGAATGGGACGGGCTGGCGGCCTGGGGCTTCGATGCTGTCTGGCTGATGGGCGTCTGGGAGCGCAGCCCGCAGGGGCGGGTCATCGCCCGTGAACATCCCGATCTACAGGCCGAATACCGCCGCGCCCTGCCCGATTACACGCCGGAGGACGTGGTCGGTTCGCCGTACAGCATCCACCGCTACGTCGTGGACGCGCACCTCGGCGGGCCGGAAGGGCTGGCCGCTGCCAGAGAGGCGCTCGCCGCCAGAGGAATGCGCCTGCTGCTGGACTTCGTGCCGAATCACGTCGCGCCGGATCATCCCTGGGTGGCCGAACATCCAGAATACCTGATCCAGGGCACCGCCGACGACCTGAGAAACGCCCCGCAAGAATTCTTTCAGGTGGGCGATCACATCTTCGCGCATGGGCGCGATCCGCATTTCCCGCCCTGGACGGACACCGCTCAGCTCAATGCTTTTCACCCGGCGCTGCGGCAGGCGCTCATCGCCACGCTGAACACAATCGGGACGCAGTGCGACGGCGTCCGCTGTGATATGGCCATGCTGCCGGTCAACCGCATCTTCGCCGAAACGTGGGGCGAACGTGCCGGAGAACGACCGGGGCTGGAATTCTGGTGGGAGATCATTCAGGCCGTCCGCAGCACCAGCCCCGATTTCCTGTTTATGGCAGAGGCCTACTGGGACATGGAGTGGGAGCTGCAGCAGCAGGGATTCGACTACTGCTACGACAAACGGCTTTACGATCGGCTGGTCAATGATACGGCGGAGGGCGTCCGGCTGCACCTGACCGCCGATCTGGACTACCAGCAGCGGCTGGTGCGCTTCATCGAAAATCACGACGAACCCCGCGCCGCGGCCATCTTCAGCCGCGACCATGTGCGCCCCGCAGCCGTGACCATCGCCGCGCTGCCGGGCGCGCGCCTGTTCCACGACGGGCAGTTTGAGGGCTACCGCGTCAGGCTGCCGGTGCAGTTGGGCCGCCGCCCGATCGAACCGGTGGACGGCGGGCTGCGGGCTTTTTACCGCACACTGCTAACCGAGATCAAC
>JALSTC010000842.1 GCA_026983935.1 Ardenticatenia bacterium | reverse complement strand
TTCCGGCAGGGGGGCGGGCCACCGTGCGCTGGGTTCATGCCGGGCGGTCTTCCAGAGCGGAATCGCTGGCGCTGGCGTCGCACTGGCTGGATCGGGAAGATTGGGCTGCACACCTGAGGCGGCTGCGGGAGATCAACGCCGCGGTGCCGACCATCGAAACCGGCGACAGAGATCGCGATGCGGCGATTGCCTTCAGCTACAAAGTGCTGCTTGGCTGCTTTGTTGGGCCGACGGGCCACCTGCCGCACCCCTCGTTCGTATTCGCCCGGCTGCCCTGGTACGGCTTCAGTCCGCGCGGCGATGGCAGCGACCACAACTGGCTGTGGAACGGACAGGTGGCGACCGAGGCCTATGTTGCCGTCCCGGCTGTTGCCCCTGCCGCTCCCGAACTGGCGAAAGGAATCATCCGCAATTATCTTGCCGTCAGCGGGGCAGATGGCTTTATTGACTGGAAGCCGGGGCTTGCCGGTCAGCGGCACGGAGACCTCAGCATTCCGCTGCTGGCCTCGATCACATGGGATGTCTTCAAGTACACGGAAGATCGCGGTTTTCTGGCAGAGGCCTTCCCCGTGCTGGAGCGATTTTTCCACCGCTGGTTCCAGCCTGATATGGATCGCGATGGCGATGGGCTGCCGGAGTGGTCAAGCACGATTCAGAGTGCTTTTGACGACAATCCCAGCTTTGTGCTGTACCGCCGCTGGGCGCAGAATGCAGACATCACCAAGGCGGAATCCCCCGATCTTGCCGCCTATCTCATCCGCGAGGCCCGCACGCTGCTGCGTATGGCCGACGTGCTCCATGAGCGTAAGGCGAAGCCCCCCATACAGGAGCGGTTAGACAGACTGCGGGCGCATCTGGCCGAAATGTGGAATGACCAGACGGGCAGTTTCCATTATCGCGACCGTGATACACACATCACCACGAGGGGCGGCCTGATTGCCGAAGGCAGCGGCGACGAGATTCTCGTGCCATCCCGGGAGCTTGATCCACCCAATCGCCTGATCGTGCGGGTGAGGGGCGGGCGTGATCACCGTCCTAACGTGCACGTAACGCTGGAAGGGCTGGACGCGGATGGCAGTCCGCTGCGGGAGGAACTGCCCCCTGCGGCGTTTTACTGGTATCGCGGCATGGGCGTGACGACGACATCCCATGTTTACAGCCGCCTGGATCGCGCAACACCGGCGGGGTTGAGCCGTGTGTATGCGGTGGAAGTGAGCAGCGTGGACTGGACGCGGCAGGATCAGACGCTGCTGTTGCCGCTCTGGGCCGGGCTGGATGACCCGGCGCGCGTTGAAGCGCTGATCAACACCATCACCGATCCGGAGCGCTACTGGCGGCCCTATGGCATTCCCAACTGTTCCGCCCTTGACCCGGCCTATGACCCGACCAATCGCGATGGCAGCGGCGGTGTCTGGATGATGTGGAATCAGATGCTGGGGGAGGGCCTGATTGATGCCGGGCGGCCCGATCTGGCAGCCGAGCTGTTGAGCCGCATCATGACCGCGCAGATACACACGCTGCGGACGGATAAGGCGCTGCGTGAAGCCTATAACAGCGATGTGCTGGAGGGACTGGGCGAGAAGGATTACCTGTGGGGCGTGGTGCCGCTGCATCTGCTCTGGCGGTTGATGGGTTTCCGCATTATTTCACCGCGCAAGGTCTGGATCGGCGGCAAATATGCGCTGCCCTGGTCGGTGAAAGTCCAGCATCTCGGCGTGACGATCGAGCGCGGCGCTAAAGGGGCGAGGATCACATTTCCCACTGGCTACCAGAAACGGGTGCGCAGCCCGAAGTGGCGGGCCATCACCGACCCGACTGCTCCTGAAACCGCCGATCAGGTCATCCCGCCCTATCAGCCGCCGGGCAAGCCGCCGGGCGTTCGTCCGCCCGGTAGGACGAGAAGGGTGAAAATTCAGGTCAGGGAAGATTCGTCGTCGTAACTGTGTGAGCCACCGCCAGCGGATGGATGATGAACCCGGATGAGCACGCATGAGATCATGAGCCAGACCGCCGTTCAGGCGCGTTATGACTGCCTGTTCCGAATGACATCGGACGGCCTGATCACGCTGGATGCTGAGGGATACATCGATCGGATGAATCCGGCGGCAGCAGCCATGCTGCGCGTCACCCCGGAGGAATGCCTGGGGAAAAAGCCCACCGAGTTGTTCCCACAGAATCACAGGCTGCTCAACCTGTTGACGCTGCATGATGAAATCACGTCTGACGTCCGGCTGCCGGAACAGCGGCTGGCGGTCGGTTTTGGCATGACCTTTCCTGACGGCGGGCGGATGGTCGTCTTACAGGACGTGACCGAACGGCGCGATCTGGATTCCCGACGTGAGGCGCTGGGACGCACCATTGCCCACGATCTGCGCAATCCGGTCTCCGCACTGGATGGCTTCGCTGATCTGGTCGCCAAATTTGGCGAGGTGAACGATCAGCAGCAGCGTTTTTTGACGCGCATTCGCCAGACGTCGCGGAAGCTCTATGATTTGCTGGAGACGCTGGTTGACCTGGCGTGGATTGAGGCCGGGATGCCGCTCCAGCATGTGCCCGTGCAGTTGAGCAAAATCATCAATAACGTGGTGGACGAGCTGACGTCGTTTGCGCGAGTGCGCCGCGTGAGCATTGCCGTCTCCACGCAGGACCCGATGCCCGTGGTCATGGGGGATCCGCTGCGTCTGCAGCAGGTGGTGTATCATCTGCTGCATAACGCCATCCTGTATTCGCGGGAAGAGCAAACGGTGGCGATTCATTCCTGGCAGGATGCCGAGCAGGTGTTTTGCAGCGTGGCTGACCAGGGCATTGGTATTATGCCGGGAGAACTGGAGAAAATCTTCGATCGCATGTATCGTTCCAATGACGACTATGTGCGGAATCTGCCCGGCGGAGGGTTGGGTCTGACGATGGCCCGCACGATTGTGCTACGGCACGGCGGGAAAATCTGGGTGGAAAGCACTTATGGCGAGGGCAGCATATTTACGTTTGTGCTGCCGCTGGCCGAGGCGCTTTAACGATGGCAAAAGATAATCCATGCGCAAAGCGAAGATAACCGTCCCGGCGGTGAGCACCAACCTCGGCCCTGGCATTGAGAGCCTGGCATTGGCGCTGGGCATGCATGTGACAGCGACCCTCATTGAACGCAGTGATACCCGGCTGGTGATCGAATCCGGGGGGGAAGGGCATGCCCTGCTGCCGCCGGATTGTGAGCATCCGGTCATGTACGCGGCAGTGCGTGTCTTTCAGCGGTTGGAAGACGCGCCGCTGGGACTGCGCGTCAACGTCCGCAGCGCCATTCCGCTCCAGGTAGGACTGGGCGCGGAGGCAGCGATGACCGTTGCCGGGCTGGTGGGAGCCAACAGCCTGATGGGAACACCGCTCAGCCGTGATGAGTTGATTGCGATGGGGATGGAAATCATCGGGCGGCCAGATGGCGTCATTGCCGCCATGCTGGGCGGCCTGACCATCTCCGCTGCTGATGATGGCCGGGCGCTTTACCGCCGGATCGAGATGGCCGCGCCGCCCAAAGTGGTCGTTGTTGTGCCGGAAATCCTTGATTATGACTCTGCACAGCCTGCTCGCTCGAAGACAGTTGCGCTTACCGACGCGATTTATAATCTGGGACGTGTCCCTCTTGTAACCGAAGCACTGCGGGCTGGTGATGCGGGCCTTCTTGTGCAGGCCCTGGATGATCGTCTGCTGCGTCCGTCCTTCAGTAAAGCGATTACTGGCTTTGATGCAGCGGTGGCAGCGGCGCGGACGATGGGGGCGGATGGTGTGACGATCAGCGGCGAAGGCCCCGCCCTGTTGATCTTTGCCCGCTTCAATCATCGGCGTATTGCTGCGGCGGTCGAAGCAGCATTTGGCCGACACGGCGTGTCGGCCCGTTCATGGACTTTGCCGGTGGATACCCAGGGTGTGGTGGTCACTGCCGCCGAGACCCTGCCTGGATGAGGCGGTGTGCGTGCGCCGGGCTGTCCTGACTCTGGTGCTCCTGCTGGCAGCCTGCACGGCAGCGCCGCCCCTTTCCCCTGGCCTGACGCCGGTCACGGCCATCCCCACGCTGGATAGTTCGAATCCAGAAGTGCTGTGTGCTGCGGTGGATGCTGCCTGGGGACGGGACTGGCCGCGGGCCATTCATGCGCTGGAAGCGCTGGCCGGGCTTGACGAGGCCTGTGCTGATGGCCAACCGGCTACCTTCAAGCTGTATGTCGCCCATTATAATTATGGTCGTGCATTGGCGGATGCCGGGCTGACGGCGGAGGCAGTCGGCCAGTATGAGGCTGCGCTGACGCTGAATCCGGACGGCGTGGAGGCAATGGAAGCCCTCCGTGCTCTGGGCGTTTTCACGCCACAGCCGCTTGCAGCATGTTCGGCGGCAGATATTGATGCTGCGATGGCGGCGCTTCCACCTTATGAACCATCTGACGTGGATGCGTTCGTGACGGTGGCGAGCGATCGTTTTCAGGTCGGGGATGAGCTTTTCCTCGTGCGCGGTGTCAACTACTATCCGCTGCGCTATCCCTGGCGGCGCTTTTTGACGGAAGCGAATCTGGAAGAAGTGCGCTTCGAGCTGGCGCTGCTGCAGGACACGGGATTTAACACCCTGCGGCTGTTCCTCTGGCACGAGGCGCTTTTCACCTGCCCCGGCAGCGGAGCGGTGCCTGTGCCGGAGGCATTCGAGCGCCTGGATGCGACTGTCCATATGGCTGCGGAACTGGGCTTGCGACTGATCCTGACGCTCAACGATCTGCCTGATCTGACCGCGTATCCGCTGTATACGGCCCCTGAGCACTCCATCGCCCAGATCACCTTTCTGGTCGAGCGCTATCGCGATGAAGCGGCGATACTTGCCTGGGACCTGCGCAATGAAGGGGATGTAGACTACTGGCCGGTGGGTGATCTGGGCGGCGGTTTTGCACGGGACGACGTGCTGAACTGGCTGGGGGAAACGGCGGCTCTGGTGCGGGCGCACGATGAGCGCCACCTGATCACCGCAGGCTGGCTGCGGGACGCCGAAGCAACGATCCCCTATGTAGATTTTGTCAGTTTTCATCATTGGGAAGAAGCGCAGCGCCTGCGCGAGCGCGTCCTTGCGCTGCGCGGCTATACGGACAAGCCGATTGTGCTGGAAGAGGTGGGCTACAGCACATATCTCATGGACGAAGTGGCGCAGGGCCGCCTGCTGCGCGAGGCGATTCAGGCTGCCGAATACGATGGGCTGGCCGGGTGGTTAATCTGGACGGCTTTTGATTTCCCACCAGCGGTGGCCTGTGATCCACCGGCATGCCCCGCTGCGGATGGGCCGGAACTGCACTTCGGCCTGTGGAATGGGGATTACACGCCCAAGATGGCGCTGAGTGTGGTCCGCGTACTGGCACAGAGTGCCTACCGGCAGCCGTGAGGGGCAGCGGCCAGGCCGTAGTGATCCGAAAGAGGATGATGACACTGACGGGAAAGGGAGTGCTGGTCACCGGAGCAAGCGGCTTTATCGGCGGGGCGCTGGTGGAGCGTCTGCTGACGATGAATGTGCATGTTCGGGGGCTGGTGCGTTCGGCGGAGAAAGGCACACGCATCGCACATCTGGGCGCGGAAGTGGTGACCGGGAATCTGCTGGATGCCGACTCGCTGCGGCGTGCAGTGGCGGGCGTTGAGGTGGTTTTCCACGTGGCAGCAGCGATGGGCGGCCCGGCGGCGGTGCAGTATGCGATCAACGTCGGCGGTGTGGATCGGCTGCTGACCGCGGCTGCTGAGGCCGGAGTCCGGCGGATTGTGCATGTCAGCACCATCGCTGTATATGGCTACCACGTGCCGGATGTGATTACCGAAGATGTGCCGCTGTGTCCCGGCAGCGAGTACTACGGCCAGAGCAAAGCGCTGGGGGAGCGTCTTCTCTGGCAGCGGGCAGCAGAGGGGGGCTTTGAGGCCGCCGTGATCCGGCCCGGCATGGTTTACGGGCCGGGTTCGAACTTCTGGACGGCGGGCATGTTTCGCCTGGCGAGGCGGCGGCCTGCATTT
>JALSTC010000841.1 GCA_026983935.1 Ardenticatenia bacterium | reverse complement strand
AAGCCGCCCACCCCGGCCCGCTGTGGGACGCCCTGACCCCGGCAGTCAGCCAGGCACGGACATTTTCCTACCGTCAGCGCGATATTGACGTGCTGTATCATCCGGGTGACACGGGCGGCGAAATCATGGCCGAGTGGCGAACACTACGGCATGCTCTGGCAGAAATCCTCTGCAATGCGATGGCATTCTCCCCCAAAGACCAGCCGATCATCGTCGCCCAATCAGCGGACAGCGAGCAGGTCACCCTGAGCATCAGCGACAAAGGGCCGGGCATCCCGGAAGATAAACAGGGTACGTTGTTCCGACGATTCCAGCAGGTTGAACGGGAGAAGCACGAACAGCAGGGGATCGGCGTGGGGCTTTACCTGGCCCGCAGCATTGTTGAAGCCAACGGCGGCGAACTGGCGATCGACTCTGCTGAGGGCCAGGGAACAACCGTCACTGTACGCTTCCCCCTGATAGGGGTAGGGGAGCACTAGTCACTCGGTTACGCAGCGGTTGGTCAACCGCCCGATGCCTGCAATCTCAACCGTGATCACATCGCCATCCTGCATAAACACCGGCGGATCGCGGAAAACACCCACACCATCCGGTGTGCCCGTCATGATGACGTCCCCCGGTTCCAACGTAAAAGCCTGCGAACAAAACGCGATCAGGTGTGCCACGTTGAAGATCATCTCGGCAGTCGTGCTGTTCTGCATCACCGTGCCGTTGAGTTCGCTGCGGATGGCAAGCTGCTGCGGATCGGGAATTTCATCGGCGGTGACCAGCACCGGCCCCAGCGGGCAGAAAGTGTCCAGGCTCTTGCCGCGCACCCACTGTTTGTCGCCGTACTGAAGATCACGTGCGGTCACGTCGTTGCCCACGGTATAGCCAAATACGTGATCAAGCGCCTCGGATTCATTCACACGGCGGGCTTCTTTGCCAATGACGACGGCCAATTCGGCTTCAAAATCCACCTTCTGCGTCAGCGCTGGCGACCATCGGATCGGATCACCGGGGTTGTTGATGGCTGTGGTGAACTTTGTGAAGATCAGCGGGCGCTCCGGCGGCTGTTTATTTTGCTCCCGGCAGTGATCCCAATAGTTCAGGCCGATGGCCACAATCTTCCCCGGACGTCCCACAGGTGCCAGCAGCCGCGCCCCGGCCAGCGGGCGTTCCGCCACACTGTCCGCCTGACGACCGGTCAGTACTTCACTCCAGGTCAGCGATGTGATATGAATCGTTTCGTCCTCCAGCACGCCAAAGGCTGGCATGCCCTCATGTTCCACACGAACCCACTTCATGCGTCAGTCTCCGTTCAATTAGCGGCGGTTCACAGGCCACACAATAATACCGCACACACTTCTCATTGGCTTACCCGATGTCCATCTGTGCAAGGCACATTGGACCGTCTTTCCACGTCCTTGCGAAGCGAAACTCGAAAACACGACCGTTGACAAACCCTGCCCCTTTCGCTAGAATTTCGCCTGCCTGCCCCGGTTGTTCATACACTCTGGAAACAGCATACGGCTCATGGTATAATGCATCACAAGATGGGCCGACGTAGCTCAACCGGCAGAGCAAGCGCCTTGTAAGCGCTAGGTTATGGGTTCAAGTCCCATCGTCGGCTTGAAAAACCCGGTTAACACTACATAAAAGGGTCGGTGTCCCGAGCGGCAAAGGGGGCGGGCTGTAAACCCGCTGGCGGAAGCCTTCGCAGGTTCGAGTCCTGCCCGGCCCACTCGATGCCAACAGTTCCGCGATATGCCCACGTAGCTCAGTTGGCAGAGCACGCCCTTGGTAAGGGCGAGGTCATGGGTTCAAGTCCCATCGTGGGCTTTTTTAATGCAGGTCTGGCATCGCAGTTATCACGAGTGTAAGTCCATATCTGTTCGGGCAACGCCCCAACATCAGGAGGCAGCAAAACGGTATGACCAAGTTTGAGCGAACGAAGCCACACGTGAACATCGGGACGATCGGGCACGTGGATCATGGAAAGACAACCCTGACGGCAGCGATCACGAAGGTGCTGTCCTTCAAGGGGTGGGCGGACTTCCGGGCGTTCGATCAGATCGACAACGCGCCAGAGGAGAAGGCGCGGGGGATCACGATCGCGATTTCGCACGTGGAATACGAGACGGAGAAGCGGCACTACGCGCACGTGGACTGCCCGGGGCATCGGGACTACATCAAGAACATGATCACGGGTGCGGCGCAGATGGACGGGGCGATACTGGTGGTGAGCGCGCCGGACGGGCCGATGCCGCAGACGCGGGAGCACGTGCTGCTGGCGCGGCAGGTGGAAGTGCCGGCGATGGTGGTATTCCTCAACAAAGTGGACATGATGGACGATGAGGAGCTGCTGGAGCTGGTGGAGTTGGAGTTGAGCGAGCTGCTGGAAGGCTACGGCTTCCCGGCGGACACGCCGATCATCCGCGGCTCGGCGCTGGAAGCGCTGGAGAGCACCAGCGACGACCCGGACGCGCCGGAGTACGCGCCGATCTGGGAGCTGATGAACACGGTGGACGAGTACATCCCGACGCCGGAGCGGGACACGGACAAGCCGTTCCTGATGCCGGTGGAGGACGTGTTCAGCATCAAGGGGCGCGGCACGGTGGTGACGGGGCGCGTGGAGCGCGGCAAACTGACCAAGGGCGAGGAAGTTGAGATCGTCGGGCTGCGCGATGAGATCAAGAAGACGGTGGTGACCGGCATCGAGATGTTCCACAAGGAACTGGACGCGGCCATCGCCGGGGACAACGCGGGCATCCTGCTGCGCGGCATTGACCGCGACGAGGTGGAGCGCGGCATGGTGCTGGCTGCGCCGGGGTCGATCACCCCGCACCGCAAGTTCAAGAGCGAGGTGTACATCCTCAAGAAGGACGAGGGGGGCCGTCACAAGGCGTTCTTCCGCGGCTACCGCCCGCAGTTCTACATCCGCACGATGGACGTGACCGGCACGATTGACCTGCCCGAAGGGGTGGAGATGGTCATGCCGGGCGATAACGTCAACCTGATTGTTGAGTTGATCACCCCCGTTGCCCTGGAGAAGGGGTCCAAGTTCGCCATCCGCGAAGGCGGCCTCACCGTTGGTGCCGGGGTTATCACCGAGATTCTCGAATAAACACGCGGCCATAACCGGGAGGGGTGGTATAATATAACATACCCCTCCCGGACAATGAACGCGGAGAAGGCACTATGGCTAAGAAAAAAGGTAATCGCATTCTGGTTCGCATGAAGAGCACAGAAAGCGGACACATTTACTACACAGAGAAAAACCGCCGTAACGACCCACAGCGGCTTGAGCTGCGCAAGTACGATCCGTTTGTGCGCAAACACGTACTCTACCGCGAAACGAAGTAACGCGGCGCGTTTGCCCGTGAGGGCAGTTCACGTAGGGGAGTAGCTCAATTTGGCAGAGCAACGGTCTCCAAAACCGTAGGTTCCGGGTTCGAGTCCTGGCTCCCCTGCCAAATTTCTACCAAGGTAGAAGCAAGACACCGTCCGCTGCGACGGTGTCTTGAGTGATAAGTAATTCCGGGCCTGAAGAACAACAACCGGCACAGGCCACAGCTCAGACAAGCAAGGGAAGGACGCCCGCCATGACCGTTGATGAGGTCGCAAAAAACACGAAAAAGGAAACACGCAGTCAGGAGCGCCGCCGCAAAGAAGTCAAGGCGCGCAAAGACCGCCCCACTCCGGCCCGCCGTGATCAGGGCAGGACAAATATTGTTTCGCGCATGATCCGACCGGTGGTGGATTACTTCTCCAGTACACGTGCGGAACTTCAGAAAGTGACCTGGCCCACCCGCGAGGAGACCCTGCGTCTCTCCGGGATCGTGCTGGCGGTCACCGCTATTTCGGCAGTTGTGCTGGGCCTGATCGATTATCTGTACGGTGAACTGTTTCGTCTGGGCCTCAGCGCGCCGATCATCTTTGTCATATTTGGAGTTGTACTGGTCGTCGTGGTCATTGGCGGCGCGGTGATGCTGCGACGCACCAGTGGTCTGTGATAGCCCTGAACAGCGTGAGTAGAAAGTAAGCAGCGAATGAAGCACGACGAAATCGACTTCGATCCAGAACCCATCTACCTGGATGAGGAACCGGAAGGCGAAATAGACGCACAAACGCCTGCCGACAGTGGGGACGATTCTCCCCCTGATGGGGGGGACACTGTCGCCATTGCGGAGCCTGATGATGGGCGTCAATGGTATGTCGTGCATTGCTACAGCGGCTATGAAAACAAAGTCCGCCACGCCATCGAGCAGCGCATCGAAACCATGGGCATGCAGGATAAAATCTTCGATGTCGTCGTCCCGACGGAAGAGGAAATAGAAGTGCGGGAGGGGAAGCGCCGGACCGTTGAGCGCCGCGTCTTTCCCGGTTATATCCTGGTTCAGATGATCATGGACGAGGACTCGTGGTATGTGGTACGCAATACACCTGGCGTGACGGGTTTCGTTGGCATGGGCAACGAGCCGACACCGCTCCGCCCGGAAGAGGTCGCACAGATCATGCGGCGGATGGAATCCGACTCGCCGAAGATCAAGATCGCCTTCAAGGAAGGCCAGAAAGTGCGCATTATTGACGGGCCGTTCAATGATTTTGTCGGCATCGTCGGTAACGTGGATATGGAAAAGCACAAAGTCCGGGTGCTGGTCAATTTCTTTGGCCGCGAGACTCCGGTCGAACTGGACTTTTTGCAGGTAGAGAAAGCATAGGGATACATAACCATGGCAAAGAAAGTCAAAGCTGTCGTCACCTTGCAGATTCCCGCCGGTAAGGCCAACCCCGCCCCGCCCATCGGGCCGGCGCTGGCCCAGCATGGCATCAACCTGATGGCCTTCTGCAAGGAATACAACGCCAAAACCAGCAGCCGGATCGGCGACATCATCCCGGCGGAGATCACGATCTACCAGGATGGCTCATTCCGCTTCAAGCTGAAAAGCCCCCCCACCGCTTTCCTGATTCGCCGCGCGGCTGGCATCGAAAAAGGATCATCCGTCCCTAACCGCGATAAGGTCGGAAAGCTCACCCGGCAGCAGGTTCGTGAGATTGCCGAGGTCAAGATGAAAGACCTCAATGCCATTGATATCGAAGGCGCTATGCGCCAGGTCGAAGGCACTGCCCGCAGCATGGGCGTCGTTATCGAAGACTGATCTGTATATGTGGGAGGGGCTGTGCAGGCCCCACTATGACCACAGGAGAAACTCAAATGCCAAAACACGGAAAGCGTTACATCGAAGCAGCATCCCGGATAGACCGCAACAAGCTCTATTCGCCTGAAGAGGCGGTCAAACTCCTCAAGGAAATCGCCACAGCCAAATTTGACGAGACAGTGGAACTGCACTTCCGGCTGGGCGTTGATCCCCGCCATGCAGAGCAGCAGATTCGCAGCACCGTACTGCTGCCGCACGGGCTGGGTAAAGAAGTACGCATCCTGGTCTTTGCGGAGGGTGAAGCTGCCCGCATTGCCGAGGAAGCCGGGGCTGATATCGTCGCCGACGATGAGATCATCGCCAAAATCGCCAACGAAGGCTGGGTTGATTTTGACGTGGCGCTGGCTGTGCCGGAGATGATGCGCAAGATCGGGCGTCTGGGTAAAGTGCTGGGCCGCCGCGGCCTGATGCCCAACCCGAAAGCCGGAACACTTGTCCAGCCAGAAGACCTGCCCCGTGCTATTCAGGAAGCCCGCGCCGGTCGCCTGGAGTTCCGCAACGACCGCACGGCCAATGTGCACGTGCCTATCGGCAAGGCCAGCTTCAGCGAGCAGATGCTGCTGGAAAATATGGCAGCGGTTACAGACGCTATTCGCCGCCTGCGTCCGGCCAGTGTCAAGGGGACATATGTCAAACGGCTGGTACTTACCTCAACAATGAGTCCGGGCATCCGCGTAGACCCCAACGCGGCGTTGGACATGCGTCCCCCCGAATGATCGCGGCCTGACGACATACCAATAGAAAACCGAAACCGGAGCCATCAGGACTCCGGTTTTTTGTTGCAGCCTTTATGCGCTCAGTCTGCCGTAGTTCCGCAGTGCCAAAAGCACATTCATCTTTAGAAAGCCGAACAT
>JALSTC010000840.1 GCA_026983935.1 Ardenticatenia bacterium | reverse complement strand
TCAGGCTGGGGTCCTGCCCGGCCTGTTTGAGTTTGCGCCGCAGATTGCTGATGTGCGGGCGGATGACCTCACGTGCCTCCGGCTCATCAATGGAATACCCGCGTACTTCCCGCACCAATTCGTGACAGGGGACGACACGCCCTCTGTGCACGGCCAGGTACAGCAGCAGATCAAACTCTGTTGGCGTCAGATCAATAGCCTTGTCGCCGACAGAGATCTGATAGCGGCCCGGGAAGATGGTCAGTGGGCCCAGCCGCATGGTGTTGATCGGCGTGGCGATGGGCGTGGCAGTATCCGCCGTTTCAGCCTGTGGAGGCATTTTGGTCTGTGCAGCCGGGGTCTCCGTCGAAACGTGTGTCAGCTCCTGAACGTTGTGCTGGATGGCGTTGAGCAGAGCACGGCGGCGGCGCTGGTTGCGGGCGCGTTCGACACCACGAGTCACACTGTCGCGGATGTCCTGGCTGGAACTGGGCTTGATCAGATAATCATGTGCCCCCAGCCGCAGGCTCTCCACTGCCGTGTCCAGGCTGGCATACCCTGTCAATAAGATAACGATGGCATCCGGGGCTTCTTCCTTGACGCGGGCCAGCAGTTCAACGCCGCTGATGCCCGGCATCCTGATATCAGTCAGCACGACATCATAGTTCTTCTGCCCCAACATCTGCAGCGCTTCTTCGCCGCTGGAGGCGGAATCGACCTGGTAGCCGACACGCTGCAGGGTCTTGGTAATCGAGTAGCGGATTGCGCTCTCATCATCCACGACCAGTATATGTGCAGTTTCGGGATTAGTGTCCATAGACTGACCTATCTGTCATCTTAATCGTTCGTGGCAAGGTTCTCTCAATGTTTACTTTACTTGATTTTTCTGTGTTTTGCAAATTAGGATTGTCATAATCTTGTTATGTGATACAGGGATTTTTCAGCCAGCGGGCCAGCAGGATTCGCTGGCTGGATTCGCGGACGGCGAAAGGCTCCGCAATCCGGCTGCGTGAGCCGATAATGAACCAGGCCGTCTGCTCGTTGATTGTCAGCAGCGGCAGCCGGTCACGCTGCTCAGCCGGGACTCTGGCATTGATCAGTGTATCGCTCAGCTTCTGGGTATGCCCCTGCATTCCCTGTGGCGCAAAGCGCTCCCCGGGACGCCGTGTGCGCAGTGTGAGGCGGGCGTTTGCTGGCAGGGCCAGCACTGCTGTGAACGGCTGTCGGAAGAACTCGGCGGGGTTTTCTTTCGGCTGCAGCCAGCGTGTGTGTAGAGTCCATCCGGCATTGGGCAGGTAGATTTCCCCGGGCACCTTGACCTTGATTTCTGTGCCGGGCTTAAGCCATGGCCAGTCCGTGTGGTGCCGTGCAGCTTGTGGGCGGCTGAGCACAATGGCGTCGTAGGTCACGCGGAGGGTGATTCCGCCGGGTAGTGTGGCTTCCCTGCCGGTGGATCCATGCAGGGCGACTGTCAGTGCATGTTCCACACTGACAAAGCCGATGTCGCGCAGTTCCGGCGCAAGCAGATGGACGGCCTCCCGAATCAGGCTGCGCCTGATGGCTGTATCAACCGCGCTGCTTCGAAAGTAATCCCGGTCGAAGGCGATCGCGGAGTCCGTCCGTTTGCGCAGGGCTTTATCAAACGAATCGGCGGCGATCCGCTCCAGCAGCCGATGGTCAGCAGCCAGAATGTGGCCGGTGCGTGCCAGTATCCGCCGGATACCGGGATTGAGCGTTTCCAGCAGTGGCAGCACGACATGGCGAAGCCGATTGCGAAAGTATGTTGTCTCCATGTTGGTGGCGTCCTGGCGCGGCTGGAGATTGTGAGCGGCACAATAGGCCTCAATTTCTGCTCGTGAGATATCCAGCAGGGGGCGAATGAGGGTCATACCGGCGGCGGACGGCGCGTCTGGCAGCAGGTGGTAGCT
>JALSTC010000839.1 GCA_026983935.1 Ardenticatenia bacterium | reverse complement strand
GGAGTCGCGGGCAGCATCCCCCGCAGTCCGCCCAACCCACTTCCCCGGATCAGGTGCATCAGAATGGTTTCTGCCTGGTCGTCGGCGTTATGGCCGACGGCGATCGTGGACGCGCCGACTTCGCTGGTGACCTGTGCCAGGAAGGTATAGCGGGCCTGTCGGGCCGCTTCCTCGATTCCCAGGTGATGTTTGCGTGCGACAGCCTGTACATCAATGTGGCCATGGTGGGCAGGAATCCCCCATGCTTCTGCCGTCTGCATGACAAAAGCCGCGTCAGCGGCGCTGGCCTCTCCCCGCAGGCCGTGGTCGAGCGTGGCCGCGTGGAGCGTCGTGGCCAGGTGAGGGGCAGCGCATTTCAGCAAATGCAGCAGGCACAGCGAGTCTGCACCTCCGGAGACGCCTACCACGACAGTTTTTTCAGCCACATGAGGCAGCAGATCGAAGCGCTCAAGATCACGCAGGAATTTCTTCAACAGTTTCATAGATTTCAGTATAAAACCATCTGGCGAGGAGTGGTAGCCTTTTTGTGGGAAGCCCAAAATATGGTAAAACAAACACATTATCCTGTCGGGTTATCAGGTAGTTGCCCGGTTTGCCCTGTGTTATAATCCTCCGCCGCGCCCAGGGGGGTGGCATGTTAAGGAGATCGATTCTGTCGTGTTAAGTCCACTGGATTGGCTGCTGGGGTTATTTTCCCTGGATGTCGGTATTGACCTGGGCACAGCCAATACCCTGGTCAGTGTCCGCGGGAAGGGGATTGTGATCAATGAACCCTCCTATGTGGCTATCGAGAAGAAAACCCGCCGACCGCTGGCTATTGGCATGGAAGCCAAGGAGATGGTCGGGAAAACGCCCTCTAACATCGTCGCCATCCGCCCGCTGCGTGACGGTGTGATCAGTGAATTTGAAGTCACCGAGGCCATGCTGGATTACTTCATCCGCAAGGCTCACGAACAGACCTGGGTACCGATCCCCCGCCCTCGTGTGGTTGTCGGGATTCCCAGCGGTGTGACGGAAGTGGAAAAGCGGGCCGTCTACGATGCGACGATGAGCGCTGGCGCACGTGAGGCGTTCCTTATAGAGGAGCCTGTCGCGGCTGCGATCGGTGCCGGGCTGCCGATCACGGAGACGCATGGCAGCATGGTGGTGGATATTGGCGGTGGTACAACAGAGGTTGCCATCTTCTCGCTTGGTGGTATTGTCATCAGCCGTTCGATTCGTGTGGCGGGCGATGAGATGGATGAAGATATCGTCCAGTACATGCGCAACAAATACAACTTGTTGATCGGTGATCGCACTGCCGAACGCGCCAAGATGGAGATTGGTTCTGCCTATCCGCTGCCGGAAGAACGTACGATGACCCTGCGCGGCAGAAACCTGGTGACCGGTCTCCCGGAGGCCATCGAAGTCAGCTCCATTGAGCTGCGCGAGGCGCTGGCGGGTTCCACCAGCATTATCGTGGATACTATCAAGGATGCGCTGGACGAAACGCCGCCAGAACTGATTGCCGATCTGATGGAAACCGGTATCTGCATGGCCGGGGGTGGCAGCCAGCTCAAAGGGCTGACCGAGCGCGTGGCCGATGAGATGAATATCAAAGTCTGGTTGGCGAACGATCCCATGACCTGTGTGGCACGGGGAGCGGGACGAATCCTGGAAGACTACGACAATCTGCGCCGTCTGCTGGTCGGATTGGAGCGCGGCAGCACCCAGCATTGAGTGAGGCACACCGCCTGTTTGTATGTTGAAATCCTGCCCCGCCGTGACGCGCCTATCCTGTGTCGTCGCCCGGTATTGAATGACTGTTCCATAGAGGACGTATGAATCGCTCGAATCGACTGCTGTTGTTCGTAGTGAGCGTGTTCCTGTGCTTGATCCTGATTGTGCTCAGTGTGGCCGGCGCTACCGCGCCTGTTGAGGGCGTGCTGGCCGTGCCATTTCAGGTGGTGCAGGGGGCGGTGAACAGTGTTGTACGCAGCAGCAGCGGCTTCCTGGCTGATCTGGTCGAAATCCGCAATTTGCAGCAGCGCAATCAAGACCTTGAGGAAGCGTTAGCTGCCTTTCAGGAAGAGGTGGTTGAACTGCGTGAGATCGCGCACGATTACGAGCGCGTCACGGCGCTGCTGGATTATACGCGCAGCCGCCAGAATGAAGAGTATGTCGTGGCTGACGTGATCGGGCGGGATATCAGCGGCTTCCGTCGTGTGATCTATCTCAACCGTGGGGCGCGTGACGGCTTGACAGCCGGGATGCCGGTTGTCACGGAGCAGGGGCTTGTCGGGCGTATCACCCAGGTCAGCGCGACAGCCTCGCAAGTCCTGATGGTGACAGACCCTGTAAGTGCCGTCAATGCGCGACTGCTGGGTTCCCGTGCGGAAGGCAGCGTACAGGGGCAGTTGACGGGCAGCCTGCGCATGACGTTTATCGATCTCAATGCAGTTGTGCAGGAAGGGGACACGGTGATCACCTCCGGGCTGGGGGGGAACTTCCCGGAAGGGATCATCATCGGCCAGGTAACCAGCATCCGCCAGTTTGAGTTTGAACTGTTTCAGGAAGCGGAAGTCCGCAGCCTCAATGATTTTGAACGCCTGGAGCTTGTGCTGGTCATCACGAACTTCCAGCCGGTGGATCTCTCTGTATTTGAGGTACCGGCTGAGGAATCGATCGGAGGCGTGCCCTAGATGGCGACGTATCTCAGTATTCCGCTGCTGGGCGCGCTGGTGATCATCCAGTCCACGATTGTTCCGGAAGCGCGGATCGCCGGGGGAATGCCGGACCTGATTTTTCTGGTGGTGCTGGCCTGGGGCTTGATGGCCGGGTTTGAGCAGGGTGTGACCTGGGCATTCATCGGTG
>JALSTC010000838.1 GCA_026983935.1 Ardenticatenia bacterium | reverse complement strand
CCCATGAATTTTTACCCGGTCACGCTGCACCAGGAAAACGGCACCTATCGTGCCGTGACGACGGATGGCGTCCTGCACGTGGACGTGCCCCCCGACCGTGCCGAAAAGGCGTTGGACAGCGGCGTGGCGGAAATCACGATGGGCATTCGCCCCCAGGATATTCATCTGGACACAGAGGGGAAGAGTGAAAGTCGGGGCGAGGTGTTTTCTGTGGAGCCGCTGGGAAACAACGACCTGATTGTCGTGCATATTGGCCCTCATGCCGTGTTCTTCCTCGCCGAGCCGGAAAAAGTGCGTTACGGTGATGCCGTTCACGTGGCCTTTGACACTCAGCGTGTGCAGTTCTTTGATCCGACAACGGGGCGTTCACTGCTGTGGGGCTAGGCCTGCCCGGGCCAGCCGCCTCAAGGAGAGTGTAGCGTGCCTGCTTTCAAGATCATGGCTCACCGTGGCGCTTCGGCGGAGGCTCTGGAGAACACGGCGGAGGCCTTCCGCCTGGCGATCACCCAGAACGCCGATCTCATCGAGACCGATGTCAGACTGACCGGGGATGGTGTGCTGGTGCTGGCACACGATGCCGAACTGGCAGGGGCACAGGTCGAGAGAACAGACCTGGCCGCTTTACGGGCGCGGCATCCGGCTTTGTTGACCGTCAGCGCGGCGCTGGCGCAGTTTGGTGATGAGATTCCATTTTGTTGGGAGATCAAGACCCCCGGTATCGAGGCTGCGCTGGTCACCCTGGTGCATGATTTGACGCCGGGGCATATCTGGGAGCACACACAGTTCACCTCATTTTCCCTGGAGAGCGCCGCAGCCTGCCAGCGGCTGGTCCCGGGGAATGTCGTGGGCTGGTTGACCGAGGACTGGAGCGAGGATGCCATCAACCGGGCCAGCGCAGCCGGGCTTACCCAGATATGCCCGCCCGCTGCCGGGCTGCTCGCCAACCCCGACCTGCTCGCCACTGCCCGCGCTGCCGGACTGGGTGTGCGTGTCTGGCAGATCGAGTCACCGGAGGAAGTGCCGTCGCTGGCGTCCATGGGAATTGATGGCGGCACGGTCAACTGGCCGGGCAGGGCGTGGGCGGCACTGGCCGCTACAACTGACGCGGCCCGGGATGAGGTGCTGTATCAGGATGATCTGATCCGGGTATTTGCGCCCTGTGATGCCCATATCGCCCCGCGTGATGGCGGGCATCTGATCGTGGAACCGCAGGTACCCCATACCGGAATCGAGACCTGCGAGCGGGATTTGCGTCACCGGTTGATTGACGGGGTGGCGGCGGCAAGTGCCGCTTTGCTCAGCCTGCCGCATATGCAGGGCGGGATCGTCAACGTGCAGGATAACGGCAACTGGTTCTATCGCAATGGGGCCGGTCAGCGTGCACCAAAACGGCTGCATTTCCACGTATACGGTCGCGCCCCGCAGGCGGTGGAACAGCCTTTTGGCGAGGCGCTGCGTTTCCCCTCCTACGCCGAGCGGCATACGGCCATACGTCCGCCGCTGGCGCAGGCCGAACGAAAGCGCCTGCGTGCTGAAATCACGGCCCGTATGACGGCGATGCTGCGCTAGCGGATATCTGTGCGATTGGTACTGCCTCTCATTTCCTTTTCCGGGCACGCGGCTTGCGGATGGCATATTCGTAACGGTCGCCGTCCTGCCCTGACCCTCGCCCGTAGTAGTGCCATTCGGGGAAGTTGAAATCTGAGGTGATGGATCGGGGCATGAGCAGCACCGCTTGCAGAAAGGATTCCAGGTCGGGGTCGTTGTAGATGTTGACCTCAAACCCCCAGCGATCCATCTGGTCGAAGAACTCGCGCATGTCATCGGTGAGCCAGCTAATCGAAAAACGGTTGATGCCCCAGTCCTGGAACATGTCGAGTATCTCTTTGGCTTTGGCCGGGGCGCTGCATACCAGGGGAGTCAGAAAATCAACCGGGCACTGTAAAATCGCGCCGGGATGCGCGTCAGCTATCTTGCGGAAGCCCGGTTCTTGCAGCCGCTCGACATTGCCGTTAAACCACAGCTTTGCGTCTTCAAAGCCCAGCGACTCGACCAGTTGAAGCGCCCGGTCAATCAGGACGCCCCCTTCCTTCAAATCGAGTTTTGCGCCTCTATCCCACTGACGCAGCCGTGCCAGCACTTCATCAACTGCGAGCCAGTCTTCGTCATCCATCAATGAAGTCTCGGCAAACGAATCATGCCGCAGGATCAGGTCTTTGCGCCAGGGGTCCATCCGGATGTCCAGTTCAGCCCATTCGATGTCAGAGGCCAGAAACTGCCGCAGGTTGGCGGCGTCATTCACCCCGTGCCAGACAAACTGAATGTGTCGGGGTAGTGCCTTCTCAGGGATGAGCTTGGTCAGGTCATACGCATTGCCCCGCACGGCCTGGTGCGGCAGGCGGGTGCGTTTGGATGCGAAGAGGGTGTTGGCATGGAGAAGAAGAACATCCTGCCCGGTATCTATGTTGTCGGCGACGGACTGCAAATTGTCCGGCTCGTTGTCCACGATGGCAAAGATGCGGTACCCGGCTTCCTGAAAGTAACGCACGCCCTCAACCTTTGCCTTGCTCACACCCTGTTCCCATCCACGGGGATTCATGTGCAGCAGGTCGTCGGCAAAGTGCACACGGTACATTTTGCCGATCTCGTTGAGGGAGCGCAGGGTGTCCGCCCGCAGCGAATCTGGCCGTCCGGTGTTCAGCCCGACGTAAGTATTCGGCTGAATCTGAAACCAGCGGATCACATCCAGAACGCCGGAGAAAGGGCGGTGGGATTCGAGAATAGCCTCTGAAGACCAGCGGCGTTCCAGGTACCAGTCCGTGATCTGCTGCTGGTGCTGAGGGGCAATACCCAGGTTAGCCAGCAGTTGCACAATGTGATTCTCATGCACGGTGATATCTTCGACGGTCAACCCCCGGAAGAACTCTGTGCCATGTTCTCGATCAAAGCCCCGGAGAACATGCAGCATCATATAGCGCATATCGAGAATAGTGCCATCAATATCGAAGATGATCATCAGGTTGTCGTCGGGGTAACGGCGGCGGGTCTGCTCATAATGAGCAGCCAGTTTTGCCATCCAGCTTCTTGCTGCCTGTTTTGTCCCCATTGATTATCCGTCCTTTTTGTCTCGCAGCGGGGTTGAGGCTGATGTATAGATGGCGTCTATGCCGAGCGCCCGGAAGGCGGCTATATCCTCCGGGCGATCCGTTTGCCAGCCGATAATGCCCAGCCCGGCTGCGTGCGCCCGGCGCAGCCAGGAATCGATCAATGCGCTGTATGATGGCAAGGCTTCTTCCTGGCATAGATGCACGTAATCACTATTGGCCGTCTGCGCCAGCAGCACCGGGTCCTCGTGGGTCAGGTGGACACGGATGGCCGTAGTGGCATTCGGCAGGCGTGATTTGATCGCGATCAAAATATCCGGCTGTGACGATCCGAAGATCGCATAGTCTGTAAAGCCCCGCTGCACCAGCTCGTCAAGCAGGAGCGCGATGGCTTCCTCCGGCAGGTGCTCAACGTTCAGGTACAGCCCGACGCCCTGCGCAATGCACACGTCAACCAACCCGTCAACAGTGACGACCATTTCATCGCCGGCGGGTGCCTGTCGCAGGCTGGCATCACAGGGAATCACCAGAACGTCATCTGCCGTTGTGCAGACGTCCATCTCGATGATCTCAGCGCCTGTGCGGGCCGTCTCGCGGATGGCTTCCAGCACATCCAATGAGCCATTGGCCGGTGTCGTGCAGCGTGCAATGTGCAGGGCCTGTTGTTCATGAGCAGGGATGGTGTCGTGGAGTCGCTGTATCCACCAGGTAACCCGATCGGGAATCCATGCCCGCAACTGTTCCCAGGGGAGAAGTGTGACCGTATCCAGTTTGAAGAGCCGGGTGAAATCGAAGGTTGGCTGAAAGGCCTGCGCTGAGAGGTATGTGAGCACCAGTCGGTTGGCGATGGGTGTGCGGTGTGGACGCAGCGCTTCCTCAAAAAGTGGCGGGACATGCACGCCCATTCTGCCGGGCACGCGGCAAAGCCGCTCTATGCGTTCTGCCCGGTCAAGATGCCACTGTGGCGCAGGCGCAAAGGCATGTTTACCGGGTTCGGAAACCAGGGTCAGATGTCCTCCCTCAAGCGGGGGGGCATCGTTTCCGTTGGCCATCAGTGCATAGCCCCCATGGCGGCTGGCTTCGGCCCTGATGATGTTTTCGTCCGCATCAAGGTAAATCCAGATGTGTTCAAGCTCGTAGAGGTGCTGGATGTCCCAGTCCCACCAGATGGCGTACTCGATGATCTGGACAGCTCCCGGCGGCAAAATCATATCGCGTGGGAACGAAGGCGATGGGCCATCTGCCCAGAAGATCGTATAACCGGCGGCGGTGGGGAAAAACGGTTCATGTCGATCAAAGCGGATATACGGCGCATGGCGTTGGGCCAGCGCATGATCCACCGCGTGCACGCTTCCCGGCTCCGGGGCAGCTAAATGACCGTTATGAGGTGGCTTCCCGGCCCTCATGATTGATGATGTGCTCCGCTTCAGCGCCTATCGTACATAACGCGCAATCATAGCATGTCTTTTGCCGCGGGCAAGTTGCTATCGGGAGTTTTTCACAGTGGTCTCAGGGCGATCGCTGTCAACCTGAACGAGCAGCATGGTGCCGGACTGAGGCTCCGACTTGATGACGAGTGTGCCACCGATGAGCTTCACTCTCTCGGCGATGGTCATCAGCCCGATTGGTCGGGCCGGGTATCGTGCCAATTATCAACGATGCGTACAGACCCACGCAAAATACGTGTGTGGAACGCCAGGGCTGCACCTGGAAGGATCGTGTCATTGTAGGCAGCTACTATCCCTCGCTGGAAGCACTGCAGCAGGTCTCCAATCAGGCATGGGCTACTGCTTTGCCCTCACGCAACCACGCCTGTGCAGGACTGCCGCCTCTGGTGACGCATCCCGAACTTACGGTTCCATATCGCCGCTTTTCTCCTACCGAGGAAGCCAAACAGTTTGACTTTGAGCGTGTCGAACTGTATCTGGCCGATTGGCGGTGCCTGCGACAGGTTGACAAAGCTGGCAAGTTTTCAATCGCTGATCACAACATCTGCTTTGGCAGGTCATTCTATCGCCAAACAGTAGTGGTCACTTGTGATCTGGCTGTCCGTTCGTTGGGTGCCGGTCTTCAGCATAACCCCAGAGTTCATTATGGGACTTCTGATCTTGTGCCTGGCGGTGACGCGCAATGTGCAGGGGGAAGTGGTCGTCGCGGGGGATCGGGGCAGTCAGGGGGGCTTTTTGCGCTGGACTATCTTACACCTGCCGAATGTAAATTGGGTTGGCTATTCGCGCTTTTGTGCGTCTGGAAGCTCATCGGCTTCATATTGGCACATCCTGGTTTCAATCCAAAATGCAGATCATTCGCGATGCCATTCGTGCTTATCTCACCCAACCGCTTTTGACCTCAGGGTCAACTGCGTAACTCCTGATATCTATTATAATTCTGAATAACCGTCGGGGGCGAAACCCGAGCCTCAGGAGAAGCGGGGAAACACAATGATACAGCACCTATTCCCGTCTCAAAGTCTGCGTACAAAATTGATAGTGGCCTTCCTGGCCCTGGTTCTGCTGCCACTGGTAGGGACAGGGCTTTATGGCAACTTTTTCACCAGCCAGGTTCTGGCCCAGCAGGTGCGCGAGGACTCCGTCCATCAGGTGAATCTGCAAGCCGCACACATCGTCAACGAACTGGAGCGTGTGCGAAGCGATGTCCTGTATCTCGCCAACCTGCGCAGCCTGCAATCACTCCGTGCCCTTTACAATCAAAACGCACCTGAAGAGCAAATCACCCACTGGCGTGCCGAAGTCGCCCAGGATTTTCTTGTTCTATCCGCCGCCCGCCCCATGTACTATCAGATTCGCTATATTGATGCCCTCGGGATGGAAACCGTGCGTGTCGATTTCGATGGGCATATAGCCCGCATTATCCCGGATGACGCACTGCAAAATAAGGGGCATCGCTACTATTTTCAGGAAGCCATGGCGCTCCCCGCCGGGGGGATTTTCGTCTCGCCGCTGGACCTGAATCGGGAGCACGGTCAG
>JALSTC010000837.1 GCA_026983935.1 Ardenticatenia bacterium | reverse complement strand
CATGGCGCTGCCGGAGCCGCTGGCGCAGATGATCGCGCGGCAGGTGCACGGCAATATCCGCGAGCTGGAAGGTGTGCTGACGCAGATCGTGGCTCAGGCCCGCCTGACCTACCGCCCGCTCTCCGAGGACATGATCAAGCGCATTTTGCGGGAGTTCCGCGCACCGCGCCGCACGCAGACGGTCGAGGCCGTGCTGGAAGCGACGGCAGCCTATCATGGCCTGACCGTGGATGACCTGATCGGGCCGCGCCGCACCAAGAAAATCGCACGGGCACGGCAGCAGGCGATGTATCTGGCGCGGGAGGCGACCGAGGCCTCGCTGCCCCAGATCGGGGCCGCGCTCGGTGGGCGCGACCACAGCACGATCATTCACGGCTGTAACAAGGTTATCGAGCAGCTTGAAACCGACGAAGAACTCCGCCAGGAGATCAAGCAGCTTCGTCTCCGCCTCTTTGCTGACGATATCTAAACGGCCTGCGCTTCCGGTGGTGTGACGTCTACCCCGGTTCGGCAGTGCGCAGCCGTTCGCTGATCCAGCCTGTCGCCGGGTGGTCTTTTGCTTTCAGCGCCGCAATCACCGCATCTACGTCATAGGCCACGCGCCGGTTATCCACGCGCGCCAGACCATCGTCGAAAGTCACCAGGGCATACGATGCCCGCTGGTCGCCGTCGAATGGCAGCCCGACGCTGCCGGGATTGATCATGCGCCATGTCCCCAGGTCGCGATCCATCGGACGGTGCGTGTGCCCGCCGAAAGCCATCCTGCCCTGCCGATCGAGCAGCGCATCGAGGATGATCTCCTCCGGCGTATAGGGCAGCAGCACCATTTCATCATCGCCCGGCGCGGCATGGAAGCCGATCACCCAGCCGTAGCCGGGCGCTTCCACCTTGAGATCGGTGCCCAGCTTATAGAGATACTCGGCCTGTTCGCCGCTGAGCTGTGCGGAAGTCCACTCGAAGCTGCGATCGCGCTCCTGCATCTGGGCGACGAACTGCGGCCAGGTTTCGGCTCTGGGTTCCTGACCGGCGGGGCGCGCCCCGGTGGTGACGTAGCGGTCGGTGTTGCCCTGGATGATCTTTGTCGTTTCCTCCGGCAGGGCGCGGAGCGTTTCCAGGCAGGCCGCCGGTTCCGGGCCGAAAGCCACCAGATCGCCCAGAATCCAGGTCAGATCGGCCCCGCCCGCCGCTTCCAGGTCAGCCAGGACGGCCTGCAGGGCCAGCAGGTTGCCGTGAATGTCAGAGAGTACGGCCAGTCGCATGGGACATTCTCCAGAAGTATCGCATCACAATCGAACCGGGACTTGCCTTCGTATCATACCACGCGCCGCCGGTTTCAACATGCCGTGCAGCTCTCAAACGGCGCTGCCATCCGATCGTTTGTCTGCCATCGCCGGAGATTGAAATCCTGGCTGAGGAAAAGAAGTCCGGTTCAAACCGAACTGTTGATGGGGCTGCCTGCATCCGGCCCGGATTCATCCGGGCCTCTCCTGTTCAGCCCCGGAATTGATTCCGGGGCGTGCTTCATGCCTGGTCGGTTTATCTCCTGCCTCCTGCCTCTTGCCTCTTGCCTCTTACCTCTTACCCTCTTACCCTCTTACCCTCTTACCTCTCCTCTCCGCAGGCCTTGTCCAACTTCCCACAACTTACCAACCCGATCCTAACTTCACCGCTTTTGCCGCCGCGGACGCTGTGCTATACTGATCGCGTATGGATAACGGGGCCGATCGCGCAGAAGAAGAAGACCGCCTGCTGCTCTGGGGGGACTGGCTGCGCCGCCGGGGGCTGGACAGCCTGGCGCTGGCGCTGCTGGAAGCCGCCGAGCCGTTCGCGCTGTTAGGGGCGCAGGCCCTTTATGTGGCCGAACCGGCGCTGCGTGTCTTTTTTCCCGGCGAGGCGGTCGGTCGCTGGGCGCGGTCGCTGGAAGACCCGACCAGCATCGCCCGGCTGCGTGCGCGGCTGGCTCCAACCGATGAGGATGATAGGTAACCGATGGAACAGGCGGCATTGATTTCGGAACAACTGGCGCTGCTCACGCCGCTGGTGCTGCTGCTGGTTGCCATTTTATTGATTCTGGGGGCGCAGGTGCTGCGGCGGCAGCGGCTGCGGCAGCTTTCGCTGCGCCGCATCCCGGCTTACCGCGCCATGCCGATCGGCGTCGGCGAGGCGGTGGAGAGCGAACGCCCGATTCACGTCTCCTTTGGCAGCAGCGGGCTGGGCGCGGAGGCGACTGTTTCTGCACTGGCGGTGGCCGATATGCTCTATCCGCTGGCGGAGCGGGCGGCCATCAGTGACCAGCCGCCGATCGTCTCCCTGAGTGACCCGACGGCCCTTCCGTTGGCGCAGGGCACGCTGCGCCGTGCCTATGAGATGCGCCAGAACATGGATGCCTACCGCAGCACAGCGGCCCGCTGGTATCCGCAGGGGCCGCGTTCGCTGGCCTTTGCGGCAGGTGTGGCCGGGGCGCTGGCCGATGAAGATGCCAGCATGAGCGTGATCGGGGGGCGTTTTGGCCCGGAACTGGCCTTCATTGGCGAGACGGCGACCCGCTACGACCAGCTTTTCTTCGCCCAGAGCGATCAGCTTGACGGGCAGGCGGTGGCCTGGGTGATGGCGGAGAGGCCGCTGATCGGCGAGGAGCTGTACGTCGCCGGGGCGTACCTGCCCGCGCGCCCCTCTGCCCTGCACCTGAGCCAGGTGCTGACGATGGAGATCATGCGTGTGCTGGCGATTGTGGGTATTTTATTTTTCGCCGTGTTCGCCCTGGCACAGCGCATGCTGATGGATGTGAATTTCCTGCTGACTGTGATCGGCGGCGTCCTGCTGGTAGCTGCAGTGGGGATGGCCGTTGTCTTTGCGATCCGGCAGTTGCGCGGACGGGGGAGGGCCTGAGTCCATGCGCCGTGTGCTGGCGATTCTGTCATCGAGCATTGTGATCGGTCTCGGGCTGACCACGCTGTGGGGGCTGCTGCCCGGTTCGCCATTGAGCGATTTTGCCGCGGTGATGATCCGGCTGGCGGTGATTGTCGGCGCGGTGGCCGTGCTGATCGGTGTGTTGAACCTGCTGGGGGTCCATCTGCGCCGTGTGCTGGAAGGGGAACCCGGCTGGCCGTACAGCATCGCCCTGCTGTTTGCGGCGTTGGCCGTGCTGCTGATCGCCGCTGTGGAAGGACTGGGGCTGGTGCAGGGGACGGCATTGAGCGGCTTTCTGTTCAATGCTGTGCAGGTTTCTGTGGAAAGCGCGCTTTCTGCGCTGCTGGTATTTTTCCTGGTTTATGCGGCGGCCCGTTTGCTGCGCCACCGGATTACCTGGAGCGGACTGCTGTTTGTGGTGATTTTGCTGGTTGTGCTGGTCGGGTGGCTGCAGGTCCCGGCCCTGGGCGGCTTCAATGCGCTCAGCGAATGGATTCGCACGGTTCCGGCTTCGGCTGGCGCACGCGGCCTGCTGATCGGGGTGGCGCTGGGCGCGACCGCGGCGGGTGTCCGTGTGCTGCTGGGGCAGGACCCGAGCTACCGGGAGTAGGCGTGTCATGCCGGACGATCGTCCGTTTCCTGAAGATAACGAACTCCCCGCCTGGCTGCGCGGGCATATAGAAGAACCCGGCGACGAAGGTAGTAAGGAAGCACCGCCGCCGGAGCCACCGCCTGCTGCGCCGGGCGGTGAGGCGCTGCCCTGGTCGCCGGAGACGGGCGCGGAGGCTGACCTGCCCGCGCCGGATGAACTGCGCGGGATGACCGGGCAGTTGCCCTGGCTGGCCGACGTGGCATCCGGGGAACAGCAGCCAGAGCCGGAGGCTGCCCCGGAAGAACCTCCTGTAGATGAAGGCCCCACGCTGGCCTCAGACGAAGTTGTGGCCGATGCGCTGTCCTGGCTGGATGGCCTGGAAGAGTCGCTGCTGGAAGAAGGTGGGCCGGAGCCGTCGGCCCCCTCGATCACCGATGAAAATGCTCCCGTCGCCGACTGGCTGAGCCAGGCCCCCCCGCCCCCGGCTCCTGAGCCGGAGGCGCCGCCCGCCGTGCCAGAACCGGAAGCGGAAGCACCTGAACCGGAGGCGGCTCCGGATTGGCTGGCTGCCGCGGAGGAACTGGCCGCAGAAGAAGAAGCCGCGGCGGAGGAAGCTCCGCCCGATTGGCTGGCGGCGGCAGAAGAATTGGCCACCGAAGGGGGCGAGGAACCGCCCGCCGCCGCAGCGGCTGCCGGAGAGGCTGTGCCGGACTGGCTGGCGGATGCCGAGGCCCTTCTGGAAGAGGACGAGGGGGAGGCAGAAGCGTCCCTGCCAGAAGCCGCCGATGAGTCTGCCGGGCCGCCGGAGTGGCTGGAAGGCGAACTCGGGGAAATCACGCCCGATGAATGGCCCGAAGACAGCGAGATGACCTACGAAGAATGGCAGCGCCAGCAGGAAGAAGCCGAGCGCGAGCCGACCGAAGAGGAAGTGCTGGCGGAGGAAGTCCCCGACTGGTTCGAGTCGATTGGCGAAGAAGCGCCGGAAGAAGAAACCCCCGCCGCAGGAGCACCGGAGCAAGCCGAAGAGCCGGAGTTCGTGCCGGACTGGTATCTGGGCCTGGAGGAGCAGGATACATCCGAAGCGCCGGAATGGTTTGGCGACATGAAGTTCTCGACCGACATGCTGACCTCCGCCCCTGATCTGCCGGAGGAGCCGCCGGAGCCAGAGCCGGGACCGGAGCCACCCGAAGAAGAAGTGCCGGAATGGTTCGCCGAGATCGAGTCGGAAGTCGCGCCGTCGGAGCCGCCCGCTGAAGCAGGGGAAGAACTGCCCGATCTGGACTTCCTGTTGGAAGAAGAAGCCCCCGCCGCAGAACTGCCTGACCTGGATTTCCTGGCGGAAGAACCCCCCGCCGAAGAACCGCCACCCGAAGAAGAAGTGCCGGAGTGGTTCGCCGAGATCGAGTCGGAGGCCGCGCCGCCGGAGCCATCCGCTGACGAAGAGGAACCACCCGCCGAAGAGTCTCCCGACTGGCTGGCCGAATTTGAGGAGGCGGCTGCATCGCCTTCTGAAGCCGACGAACTGGCGATGGCTGAAGCCCCCGACTGGCTGGAGGAGCTTGCTCCGGAGGCAGAGGCAGAGCCTGTGCCTGCCGGGGAACCTGACCTGGCCGAAACCCGCGATGTGATGGAACTCATCGAGGAAGAACTGGGTGAGCAGGACGCGCTGGAAGCTCTTGGCGTAAGTCCGGATGCGGCGGTGATCACCGAGGAAGCGGCTGACTTCGATCTTGATGCGCTGCTGGAACAGGAGGCCGAGGCGCTCCCGGATGCTGAGGACTTCCTGGCGGCAGGTGGTGCTGCCGAAGCCGAACTGCCGGAATGGCTGGCCGAGGCACGGAAGCAGGTCGGCAGGTCGGGATTTTCTGCGGCAGATGCGGCTGCTCGCGCTGGCGGCGAGACCCCCGTTGATGCGCTGACCGACCGCCTGCGGGCGCTCCATGCGCTGACCGAGGAAGTGGCGAACGCCCCGGAGCCAGAAGCCGAGCCGCCCGCCGGTCAGTTTCTGGCCGGTGTGACCGATGGGCTGGCTCCCGCTGAACTGTTTGAACAGCCTACCGGGCCGGAAGTGGCCCTGCAGGCCACCCTGGAAGAAGCCCAGGCGCGTCGTGCCGCTGCGCTGGAATCCATGCTTGGCGTGCAGGCCCCACCGCAGGCCGAGCGTGATGAGGAAGGCAGACCGATCCCGGTGGACAGCGCGGCAGAAGCCCGCCGCATCCGCGATGCTGCCCGCCGTGCCCGCGCCCGCAGCCGCCGCAAGCCGGACCGTGTGCTGGTCAGCCTGCTGCTGCTGGCGGCGCTGGTAGTGCCTTTCTTTGTGGACCTCTCCGGGCTGATCGGGCTGCCGCCCACCGCCCTTGATCCGGTGCGTCATGGCACGCTGGATCGGGCTATCCAGAGTCTTGATGAGGGCGCACTGGTGCTGGTCGGCTTTGAATACGGCCCCACAGCCGCCGGGGAAATGGACTCGCTGGCAGAAACGCTGTTGATGCATATCCTTCTGCGGCGGGCACGCCCTGTGGTTGTCAGCACCAACCCCGCAGGCACACTGCACGCCCGTGATGTGCTCTGGGAGCTGGCGCACGATCCATTTTTGCTGGCACAGT
>JALSTC010000836.1 GCA_026983935.1 Ardenticatenia bacterium | reverse complement strand
GCGCCGAGGCCAAACACCCTTGCAATAATGACAACCTGCCCCAGGCTGATCGCTTTGGCTATGGCAAAGGTCACAGCCAGCAGCACCGTCGAGCGGGCCAGGTGACGCACCGACGAATGCGCCGGATTGGTCGCCGAATGCGCTTTTACATCAACATCGGTTGATTCCACGTTGTAATCTCCCGGGATATGCCACCAAAAAACAAATGCCCGCAAATCAGGCACGGCAAGAGCCGCAGCGCACCGGGTATGCCCCTTGACACTGCGGCTCAGTTTGAATCCCCGGTGCCACCTGCCAGCCTAACTGCCGCCGGCCTCCGCGACCTCAAGCTGTACCAGCGCTTCCTGCGCCGGAATGAAATTGCGGTTGTGCTGCAGCGCCCTGTTGAACTCGTTTCTGGCCGGACCATACTGGCCGCGTGCCATGTAAACCATGCCCGTCCAGTAGTACGTCTCTTCGACATAAGGCGTTGTCCCCAGGTTGGCCTGTACCAGAGCCAGCACATCGTCGTAGCGCCCGACCTCGTAGTAGGCCTCGAAGGGGCCAAACTGGTACCACAGCATCCGCCAGGGCAGCCCCGGCCCGGCATTACGTGCCTGATCATACGCCTGCGCCGCCTCTTCATACATCCCCAGCGCCACATAGCTGGTGCCCATGTTAAACCAGGCAAAAGGATTATCCGGCTCAGCCGTCGCTTCCTGGCGGGCAACTTCCAGCGCGTGCTGCGCGTTGTATGTCAGATCGGCGTTGTCGCCCAGAATCTGGCGCAGTTCGTTCTCGCGGGACGGCTCGTAGAGCACGATATACGTGCGGTTGAAATGCTGCCACAGTTCGTCAAAGTGTTCGTAAGAAGCGGGCAGCCCCTGGAAATTCCCGTGTCCCAGAAAGCTGTCATAGGCGTAGACTTCCCCGGCATTGTCATCATAGGCAATGATCAGGCGATAATGCCCCATCCAGTCGTACCCTTCCGGCATGTAGCCCGTCTCCACGATGACCGGAAAGCCTTCCAGGATCAGGCGGCGAATCATGTCCAGATCACCGCCCATGCGAGTCAGGGCACGCACGCCGGTATTTTCGTTGACAAAGCGCACCATCTGCCCCGGACTGACATTTTTATCCTCCGGGTCCGGCTTGAGGTAATTAGCGGCAATGGTCTGATCTGCTGACCAACCAAAATAGGTCAGCGCCATGGTCAGCGTCGCCGGGCCGCAGTTGTTCCACGTCTGGTAGATATGCTCAAAGCCGTACAGCCGCGCCGAGGGCAGCAGCGCGACCGCCGTCGCGGGCACCTGCGTGGGCGGCGGCAGCGGCGTCCATGTCGCTGTTGGTTGAGCAGCTTCTGTGAGCAGCGGTGTGGCAGTCAGTACTTCCGTTGGCACAGCAGCAGGCAGCTCTGTGGGAGCGGATGTCGGCGTGGCAGTCACGACGATCACCTGCTGCGCCAGAGTCGGCTGCGGATCGGACTGCCCTGCGCCAGACACCCCTGCGTTCGCAGCGGTGTCAAACTGAGGAGTCAGCAGCAGGTCTGCCGCTGAAAGGCCATCGCCGCCTTCGCCAGGAGCAACAGTTGGCAGCACATCGGCCGCATATTCACGCTGTGGATCAAAAATCTGCATGAAAGGCAGATAACGTTTGACTCGCTCACGATATTCGGGCCGCATACTGCGATAAACCAAGGGCGAGGCGATCAGGCCAACAATGACCAACCCGATCACGCCAACAATCGCCCAACCCAACAATGCACGGATCACTCGCCCACGCTGGGAGCGCCGCAGGCGGCGTTGATGCCGCTGGCGCAGCCGGGATGTGGCGCTGCCCACTGGCGGCAGGCTGATCGGCTCCGTCGGGGGGGATACATGCTGTACGCGCAGCGTTGGGTCTTTCGATGTATTCTGCATCCTGTCTACTCCTCACGCGCTGTAGTCAGCGTTCTTTTTCATTCACTCCAGCGCCGGGCTACCAACATCCATCTTTGCCCATTCCATCGGCCACAAACAACAAGTGTAGCAGCATCACAGGCAGATGCCCAACCCGATTCCCTGCTGCTTCTGGCCAAAAACTGTCTCAAATTATAGCATTAAACGGTGATCGCCTGCCCTACGCTAAGGAAACGTTCATGCAACGGTCAAACGTCGTTGAGGCACTCTACCGCCATACAGCGCCCCGCTACGAAACAGCCATCGCGCCGGTGATGCGGCCTTTTGCCGGGGATCTGATCCAGGCAGCACGGATCCGGCCCGGCGACGTCGTGCTTGACATCGGCACAGGCACGGGCATCGTCGTGCGTACCCTGCTCGGCAGGGCTGGCCGCATCCTCGGCGTGGACACTGCAATGCCGATGCTGCGCATTGCCCGTTCCTTACTTCCAGCAGGCACAAAACATGTCACATTTCTGCAGTGTGACGCCAACACGCTGGACGGGCTGGGCAATGCCTGCTGCGATGTCGCCATCGCCTCATTCGGACTGGGCGACTGTCATCCTGATCGCGTATTTCGCGCCATTGCACGGGTGCTGCGTCCCGGCGGCAGGCTCTATTCGCAGGAATGGGGACCCTATGATCGGTCGGGCGATCCGCGTGCGATCGTCAATGACACGCTGGCGGACTACGTGACCGAAGCGGCAGAAGGGCTGCGGCAGCGCTTTCGCCAGCATCTCGCCGTGCCGCGCCCGTGGGACACGCGGCTGCAGGACAGTGACGATTACGTCGAGGCGCTGGCAGAAGCCGGGTTTATCCGCGTTAAAGTCACCGAGTCGCGGCCTGTAACCGTCATTTTTGACGCCGGTGTCAGCCAATTTCTGGACTACGTGCTGGCCTGGGCACCGCAGCAGATGGAACTGCAGGCAATGAGCATTGCAGATCGTCGTGCTTTCCATCAGGCCGCCACACAGCGGCTCGCCCCTTTTTGTGACGCAACAGGCAAACTGCACTGGCAGCCGCTTGTCTTCCGCGCCAGCGGCGTTAGGAAATTCTGACCTTGCGCAAACAAACGTTCCGGCTATCATTGAAATCATCCGACCAGTCAGCAATATCAGGTGCCAGACACCAATGAGCCACCCTACGCGAATCCTGATCATCGAAGACGACGAAACGCTGGTACAGGCACTGACCGATCTTCTGCGCAGCACCGGCTACCAGGCATCCGCGGCGCTTACCGGCCATGCCGCCCTGGAAAAGCTGGCCCACGATCTGCCCGATCTTGTCCTGTTAGACCTGCATCTGCCGGACATGAACGGCATTGTGGTGCTGGAGTACCTGCGCAATCATTCCAGAGTTCCCGTCATGATCCTGAGTGCTGACGCACGGGATACCAGGAAGGTTCGCGCCCTGGAGACGGGCGCGGATGATTACATTACCAAACCGTTCCACCAGGATGAACTGCTGGCGCGAATCGCCGCCCTGCTGCGTCGGGTCGGGCGAATGCCCCGGCCCCAAACCATGCTGGAAGTTGGCCGCCTGCGTGTGGATATGACCCGGCAGCAGGCCACACTCAACGATGCGCCGCTGCACCTGACTCCCATCGAATATGCCATTCTATGCATACTGATGCAGAATGCCGGACGGGTTGTATCCCACGATGAACTCCTGCAGGGCGTCTGGGGGCCGGGATACGAACGCGATTATTCCATCCTCCGCGTCAATATCTCGCGCCTGCGGCAAAAGATCGAGGAAGACCCGCGCCACCCGGCATACATTCTGACGGTATCGCGCAAAGGCTATCGAATGCCGCTGGCTGCAGGTCACGGTGCAATCTGAATGAAAAAGCGGCGCTTTGCAGCCCCACTTTTTTCACTGCTGTAATATGACTACACGAATATCCGTTATCGTCTGCGTCCGCGCTGCAGGAAGATTCCTCCCAGGAACAGCGCCCCGGCAACAGCCGCCGCCCCGCCCGCAGCCAGCGCCATCACTTTCTCCGGGTCTTCGCCGGGCATCACGACCTCGCCATCACCATACTGCTTGAACAACTGCCCCCATTTGGTGTCAAGCGCCGCTTCCACACGCTTACGCCCCACAAAAGGATACCAGTACACATTGTGATACACATGGCTCGCCAGGTAGCTCCAGGGCACAAGCGGCGTGCGCAGCAGGAGCCATTCGAAGCCCTTCAGCCAGCCATGATAGATCATCTTCTGGCCTTTGCTGGCGAACGTCTCTTCCTGCACAAAATTCCAGGCCGGTTCCTCCCGGATATCATAGCCGACGATCTCGATCTGATCGGGATCGCCCACGCCAAGGCCTCGCTCATGTGCCAGCCGGATGAAATCCAGCGACATCGGGTCAAAGCCCTGTAGTTTGGCACTCATCGCATCAATGGCGACCTGATCCGCCGACGCCAGTAGAATGTCCTTCTCATGCCAGCGCATGGCACGCGGCCCCGGTCCATCTCCGGCAAACGTGCCGTCCATCACGGCAAAGACGCCGGTGTGAATATCCTGCTGGATTTGCAGCAGGTCTACCACCGTCTCATGAATGACTGAATGCGTCCAGTGGCGTTTCTTACTGAGCAGGCCGCCAAAGGCGTTCTTCATCGCGCCGGTGATTGTGGTGAAGACATGCGTCTTGACCGTCGGCAGTTGAATGATATTGCGCCCATAGAAGCACTCCGGAATGTACACGCCTTCCGGGTACACGCGGTCCAGCACCAGGAACGGCTCTTTTGGCTCATAGCGCACCCAGTTGAACTGCGGCTCGTAGAGATGCCAGTTTTCCAGGCCGTACTTTTCCGTTACGTAGAGATGCTTGTTGTTGCGCTCCCCCGCCCGCGCATCCACCACCACCGTGTCGTTATGTGCGGCAATCAGACGTGGATAGCCGGCTTCCTGCAATTCCTGAATCACACCTTCGATTTGCCAGGGCGTGCTGGAACACGCCGGATACCATGTATCCCAGGAAATGTTGATCTTCAGAAGCGTATCTTTGTCACGCGGCAGGGCATCCTGATAACCGGCCAGGCGCATCACTTCACGGACATCTTCGACCACCGTTTCGGGGCGAGTTTTGACGATCGCAACCTTACCCTTGCCGGGAAACTCGGCCATACCACTGACTCCTCATAATTAAAAAAACCGCCGTGAACGTTATTGCAGGCAGTATAACGTAGTGGACAGTTTCTGTCTATGCTACAATCAAAAGTGAAATGGTACTAAAGTCTCGCAACCTTCTCCGCAATTTGTACGTAGTGTATAATGGTGGTCAACTTTTTTCAAAGGAGAACAGCATGAAAAAACGATCGTTGACGTTCGCAATCGTCCTGATGATGGTATTGGGGATCATTCCCACTGTCAGCGCGCAGGGTGGCGATAATTTCCTGACCTGCTTCAACCTGTCGCCAGCGGATTGTGAAATCCTGATGGCTGCAGAAGCAAATACCGAAGCCAATCTGCGCTCGTTCAACCTGAACATCAGCCTGGACTTCAGCGTGACCGGCCTCGGCACACTGAGTGGCGCAATGCCGGGCGGCACCTCCGGTGCATCAGGTGACATGAGCCTTCACGTTGAAGGTGGCGGGCCTGTTGTGGTGGATGAATCAGGCGTTGTGCCGCCAGTTGCGACACAACTCAACCTGGTCGGGACACTCACTGAAAGTGGTACAACAGACACCAGGCCCCTGAACATTGTGATCGTTGATGGTGTACTTTACGCCCAGAATCCGCTCGGCGAATGGCGAGGGGTCACTTTCGAAGACCTTCTCCAGGGTGATGCAGAAGCACAGGCCATGTTAGGCGGACTGCTCGGCGGCGAAGGTGGCGAGCTGCCATCGGGCGCGATGACACCGGGCAGCCTGACGGGTATGGACCCGGAAGCGATGCTCGAATCGATGGGACTCGGCAGCGATGTGATTGATCTGCTCCGGACGCCGGGCTTCATTAACGCCGAGCGGCTGCCGGACGAAGAGCGGATGGGCCAGACCATGTATGTCTTCAGCCTGAGCGCCGACTCCGGGCCACTTTTCGCCTCCCCGGCGTTCCAGAATCTGCTCAACAGCGCCCTTATGGAGGCAGCCGGCAGTGACTCGGATATGGGCAATATGGCCATGCTGCTCCCGATGCTGCTCAGCGGGACAACCATCACTTTCAACCAGACGCAGTGGATCGGCGCCGATGATCA
>JALSTC010000835.1 GCA_026983935.1 Ardenticatenia bacterium | reverse complement strand
GGTCAGCGCCCGCCGGAGCAGCAGCCGGATATTTTCGTCGGAAAGCGCCGTCAGGCGGAAGACCCGACTGCGGGAAAGCAGCGGCCCGACCAGGCTGAAAAAGGGATTCTCCGTCGTCGCGCCGATCAGCACCACCGTGCCATTTTCCACATGCGGCAGCAGCGCATCCTGCTGCGCCCTGTTCCAGCGGTGAATTTCATCCACAAACAGCACAGTGCCCTGCCCGTACATCCCCAGCCGGTCTTTAGCCGCCTTGACCACTTCGCGCAGGTCGCCGATGCCGGACGTGACGGCATTGAGCGTGGTAAAATGGCGCTGTGTGGTGTTGGCGATCACGTTAGCCAGGGCCGTCTTGCCGACGCCGGGTGGTCCCCACAGGATGATCGAGGTCAGGTGGTCGGCTTCGATGGCGCGGCGCAGCAGCCGCCCCCTGCCAACGATTTCCTCCTGCCCGACAAATTCACTCAGACTGCGGGGGCGCATCCGCCGGGCCAGAGGTGTGTGTTTGTCGGGGCGCTGCTCCTGTGCGTAATCAAACAGATCGGCCATGACATTCTCTTTGCGCTGAATCGTGCCGGACGGTAAAGCGAAACTGCCGCAATTTTAACGCAGCATCCAGCAGGCCGGTAAGTGCAAACAGGGACGGGCCGCCATGCCCATCCCTGCCCCACATACAAACACTTCCAGGATACCGGCTGCGGCTTCAGTCCACGTCGCTGTACGTCCAGTAGCGGTTGGCAAAGAAGTTCCAGAAAAGCATCAGCACAACGGCAATGCCCTGTGCGATGTTCGTCCCGATCTGGTTGACCGTCGCCGCGCCCACGTCCGGGGAAATCACGCCCGCCGCCGCCAGCGCACCGCTCCCAAGCTGTCCGAAGAAGGCAAACGTGCTGCCGATGAACACGGCGCGGAATCCAAGCGCCATCACGCTGATGATGAAGAACTGCACAAGCTGCCGCCGCACGCTGCGCGAGCGCGAGTCCGGGAACGTCCAGTAGCGGTTCCAGGTGAAGTTGCTGAGCACGGCCAGTGTGAACGATGTCCCGCTGGCCAACACGACTTTCACCGTCTGGTCAGGTTCGACCGGCACGAGGATGGTGCTCTGCAGCAGGTTCAACACGCCGAAATCAATCACCCAGCCGATCGCGCCAACGATGGCAAATTTGAGGAATCGCTCGACTTCTTTTGCTTTCTCGCCGAAACGCCCGGCGATCCAGAGCACCAGGCGATCCAGAGGATTACGCTGTAAGATTCGGTTCACGATCACACCCATCAGTATCACTCACCCTGCGGCACATGACCCCATACATAAGAACCCCTATATTTGAACACATCTCCCCGCCATCCGGCAAGTTTCCGGCAACGAAAAATGGCGGTGGCTTCATGCCGATTATGGAGCCGCCGCCACTGCTGCTTACTTCACTCAATCAGGCGCGGAGTTCCGCCCCAAGCTGGTGACGGGCCGCCTTGACGATGCGGTCACGCAGCTTGTTGATCTGCTTCTCCTTGAGCGTGCGATCCGGCGCGCGGAAGGTCAGCGCATAGGCCAGGCTCTTGCTGCCCGGCGGAATCGGATCGCCAGTATAGACATCGAACAGCCGCACGTCTTCCAGCAGTTCGCCGCCCGCCCGACGGATGACCGCCTCCACTTCGGCAGCGGGTGTCTGTGCAGGCACAACCAGCGCGATGTCCTGGTAGATGGCGGGCTGTGTCGGCACAGGGCGGACGCGGTGCGCCGGATTGGCATGTGCCAGCAGAGCATCCAGATCAAATTCGGCCAGCATCACCGGCTGCTCCGCCGAAAGTCCGAACGCCTCCCGCACCTTCGGATGCACTTCGCCCAGCACGCCGATCACCTCATTGCCAACAGCGAGCGACGCCGCCCTGCCGGGGAAGAACGTGGTGTGATCTGACGGCGAGAACGCCGCGCCGGATATATGCAGCCCGCGCAGCAGCGCCTCTACCACACCCTTGAGATCGAAGAAGTCCAGCATCCCTTCACGGGGCGGCATATCCCAGCTTCCCACATCACGCGGCCCGGTCATCAGCATTCCCAGACGGCGCGGTTCCTGCGGAAGCTGCTGCCCTTCGTCCAGCAGGTAAACCTTGCCGACCTCGAAGAGCCGCAGGCGATCGGTATGCCGCAGGTTATCGGCTGCCGTCGCCAGCAGTCCGCCCATCAGCGTATGCCGCATGACCGTTTTATCCTGCGAAATCGGATTGGCCAGCGTGACATAGCCCGCATCCGGCAGGCTTGACTCCGCGCCGGGCGGCGTGAGCTGCGCCTCGCGCTCCGGCGTCGTCAGGCGATAAGTGATGATCTCACGCAGGCCGGCATTGAGCAGCAGGTCGCGCGTCCATTCTTCATAAGTCAGCGCGTCGTTGCTGCGCTGCGGCGGCAGCATATCATGGATCACGGTGTTCGGAATGCGATCATAGCCGTAGATGCGCGTGATCTCCTCGATCAGATCGGCCTGCCCGATCACGCCCGTGCCGATGTCCATGCGATGATCGGGCACGGTGACATGCAGCGTATCACCTTCCTGCCGCACATCGAACTGCAGACGGCGCAGAATGTCCGCGATCTGGTCGGGCTGGAAGTCCATCCCGGTCAAGCGCACGACATCGGCAGCAGTGATGTCCACGGTGACCGGCTCCGGCGGCAGCGGATAGTTATCCACAACCCCCTCGGCCACGACCCCGCTCCCCAGCACACGCATCAATTCCGTGGCCCGCAGCAGGCCCAGCTCCGCCTGGCTGGGATGCACGCCCCGGCTGAAGCGGATGCCCGCCTCAGAATTGATCTTGCGGGCCTGCATCGTGCGGCGAATATTGATGAAATTCCAGTTCGCAGCCTCCAGCAGGATACTGCGGCTGTCCGGCTGCACCTCGCTCTCCAGACCGCCCATGATACCGCCCAGACTGAGCGCCCCGGCAGTATCGGTCACCAGGATATTGAACGGATCGAGTTCGTGGACGGATTCATCAAGCAGGGTGAGCTTTTCGCCCGGTTCCGGCAGGCGGGTGATGATCGTCGGGTGCGCCGCTTTCGATTCTTTCGCCCGGCGCTGGAGAATATCCCAGTCGAAGGCATGAAGCGGCTGGCCCGTCTCCAGCATGACGTAGTTGGTGATGTCCACCATGTTGTTAATCGGACGCATCCCGGCCTTCTGGAGCCGCATCTGCATCCACTGCGGTGACGGCTTGATGGTCACGTTCTCGATCAGGCTGAGCATGAAGCGCGGATTAAGCTCCGGCTCCCGGATTTCGATGTCCACGCGCCCGGCGATCGGCTGCCCCTCCATCAGCACATCGGTCGGCGGGTAGCGCATCTCTGTACCAAGCAGAGCCGCCACCTCCCGCGCCACGCCGACAATGCTCCAGCAGCGGGCCAGATTGGGCGTCAGTTCGATATCGAGGATCACGTCGCCCAGCACATCCTGCAGCGGCGTGCCGGGAGCAAAACCCTGCACGATATCCGGTTCCAGCAGGATGATGCCGGTATGATCGTCACCGAGGCCCAGCTCTTTCTCCGAGCAGACCATGGACTTATTGTAGATGCCCCGGATTTTGCGCCCCTTCAGAATCATGCGCTTCGGTTCATCACTGTGGCCGTCCCAGACCTCCGCGCCCTCTTTGGCAAATGCCGCCCAGAGCGGCGGATCAAGCGGCCCGGCATCTTTATAGTCGAACAGGTTCGGGGCGCCGGTCACACACTGCTCCAGCGCATCCTCGCCGTAATCCACCATTGCCAGCACAAGCCGGTCTGCGTCAGGATGGGATTTGACCTCGACGATCTTGCCGAGCACCAGCTTTTCCCGATCCCAGACGAGATGATCGGACGGCGGCTGTGTCAGGCCGGGAATCTGCTGCTGCGGCACGCCGATATACTTGATTTTGCCGACTTCCAGCCCGGCAAGAGTCAGGCGTTCGGCCAGCTCCTCGACGGGCAGGGAATCGGGAATGTCCACATAGTCTTTGAGCCAGGAAATTGGTACAAGCATGATTACGGGTTACTCCTCATCCATGCATCAAAAGCGATCGGTGACAGGCGGTCGAACAGAGGCAAGAGACAAGTGACCAGGGACAGTGAGTAGCGATGGGTTGCAGAAAAATATGCTTATAAACCAATTTCAGGCAGGTTTAAACATCTACAAGTTTCTGCGCCCGGCTTCCATTTCCCGTGTCGTCCAATCAATAAGCCCCTGCAATGTACGGGCAGTTTCCCTCCGCACCGTATCGAGTTGTTCCATCTGATCAGCATTCAGATAACCCAACCGCCCGGCCAGGTGGATATAATACTCCACTTCGTGCAACGACCCTCGCGAGTTGAACAAAAACTGACGGAAGTCCTTGAGCGTTTGCCGACCAGCACCCTCAGCAATATTCGCAGGCACACTCACTATCGCCCGCCGCAATTGACTGGTTAAACCATAGCGCTCACCATCCGGGAAATCCTTTGTCATTTGATATACCAACACGACCAGCTCATCCGCCTTTTGCCACGCCACTATCTTGCGAAAGTCAGCCATCCGAGTCTGCTCCTGCCTCTGGACTCATGACTCCAGACTCTCTCAGAACTGCTCCAGAAAGCGCAGGTCGTTGCTCCAGAAGTAGCGGATGTCCTCAATGCCGTGTTTGAGCATGGTAATGCGCTCCGGCCCCATGCCGAAGGCAAAACCGCTCCATTCGGTCGGATCATAGCCGCCGTTGCGCAGCACCACCGGATGCACCATGCCGCAGCCCATGATCTCCAGCCAGCCAGTGTATTTGCAGACCCCGCAGCCTTCACCGCCGCAGAGGATGCACTGCACATCCACTTCCATGCTCGGCTCCGTGAACGGGAAGTGCGAGGCCCGGAAGCGCACGGCGCGGTTTGCGCCGAACATGCGGCGGGCGAACTCGGCGATGGTGCCCTTCAGGTCGGTCATGCGAATATTACGGCCAATCGCCAGCCCTTCCACCTGATTGAACTGAATCTCGCTGCGGGCCGTGATCTGCTCGTAGCGGTAGCACATGCCCGGCAGAATCACGCGGATCGGCAGTGTGCCGTTTTCCCCGTAGTCGCGCATGGCGTGAATCTGGCCCGGCGAGGTATGCGTGCGCAAGATCACGCCCGGCATGGTGGTGTGGAAGGTGTCCCACATGTCGCGGGCCGGATGGTGCGGCGGGATGTTGAGCAGCTCGAAATTCACTTCATCGGTTTCCACATCGCGGCTGCGGTACACCTGAAAGCCCATCTCCGCCCAGATGGCGTAAATCTCGCGCAGGGTCTGCGTCGCAGGGTGCAGCCCCCCGGTCAGCACCGGACGACCGGGCAGCGTCACGTCGATCTGCCCTTCCTCCATACTGCGGGCCAGCTCCTGCTCCCGGATCAATGCTTCACGGGCAGCGAAGGCCTCGGTCAGCAGGCGCTTGATCTCATTGGCACGGCGGCCAAAGTCGGCCCGCTGCTCCGGGGGAAGCTGCCCCGTCTGGCGCAGCATGAGCGTGACCGCGCCCTTACGTCCGATGTAAGCCCGCTCCCATTCTTTGAGCGCCTCCGACGTATTGACGCCGTCCAGCTCCTGCGATGCCTGTTGGTAGAGTGCTTCAAGCTTTTCCAGCATAAGACCCTCTTTCCCCAGAACAACAAAAAGCCCCCGTCCCCATCCAGGGACGAGAGCGCGTACTCCCGCGGTACCACCCTGATTGCCCCGCCAAAGCGAGGCCGCTCATTATCACCGACGTCGCTGCTGCGAGATCGGCTGCCCCGATAACGCCGGGCCTGCGGAGCGGACTACACATCCCGGCACATGCGCCGGGACTTCACCCGTCGGCTCAGGAGGGAATTTCGGTGGGGGCTGCCGGTATGCGCTTCCAGTCTCCGGCGCACACTCCCTGCGCGGCGCTTGACCCGCCTACTTGTCTCCGTCGTCGCCTTTATGCGGGCATTATGCCGGACAATTGCCGTCATGTCAATAGCGATTCCTTCCGCTCGCGGATTTTCGCTCTTGACAATTCCCCCACGACCATGCTAGCCTACTAAACGAAAGGGACGGTGTATGGATACCGGCCAGGTAACAGTTCTATTCGTGGAGACGGGCGCAATGGCCCTCCGGTTTTTCAAT
>JALSTC010000834.1 GCA_026983935.1 Ardenticatenia bacterium | reverse complement strand
GATACGCAGGAATGGAGCTGGTATATCCAGCGCATTCACTTCTCGCCCCACCTTCGCAGTCAGTTCCTGCGCTGGGGTGCCGTCATTGCGATCGTGCTGGTCGGGGTGGCCTGGGTGCTGCCAAATGGGGCGGAGAACGAGAATCTGGAGCGCATCTACGAATTCCTTAACAGCGATCCACTGGAAGAATTGAACAGGCTGATCAACCGCCTGTTCGCTTCTCTGGAAAGCGAGGGACTGACCACAGCCGATTACTACGGCGGAGACTCGCTCCAGTTGAGCGGCGCCATACAACTGGGCGACCAGCCCGTCATGCTGATAGAAGCCCCTCCCCTGTTCGACCGGGGCACGCGCTACTACTGGCGTTCCCGCACCTTCAGCCACTATGAGGGTGGGCGCTGGACTCCATCTGCAACTGTGCGCCTTACCGTTCCCGAAGCTGGCTTCACCATCCAGGGCGTGCCGGCCCTGCCCGATGCACGAGAAACCGTCCGCCAGAACGTCACCATGGTACTGAGTGCCTCCCGACTGATCTATGCGGCTGCACAGCCTATCGCACTGGGGCTGCCAGCAACCATTGATCTGAGTTATGTTGACGAAGCCCAGCGCCAGATGGATATTTCGGTGATCCGTCCCCGCCAGGTTCTGCATACCGGAGACGAATACAGCGTCACCAGCAGTGTGATCACGGCGGATGCCCCTTCACTGCGCCGTGCCGGACAGGATTACCCACAATGGGTGCTTGCAACCTATCTTCAAGTGGGCAGCAGTATCACCCAGCGCACACGTGACCTGGCCCTGCAGATCATCTCCGAAGCCGGGGCCAGCACGCCCTATGATCAGGCCAAAGCCATTGAACGGTGGTTGCGAACCAATATTGCGTATGATGAAACCATTCCCGGTGCCCCACCCGGCATTGACCCGGTCGACTGGGTGCTGTTCGAAGATCGCCGCGGCTACTGCAATTACTATGCGAGCGCCATGATCGTGATGCTGCGCTCGATTGGAATCCCGGCCCGAATGGCGGCTGGCTTCTCTCAGGGCGAATGGGATGCTTCCACAGGCAGTTTCCTCATCCGCGAGCGCAATGCCCACACCTGGGTTGAGGTTTATTTTCCCGGCTACGGATGGGTGGAATTTGAACCGACGGCAGGCCAGAGTCCGCTTGACCGCCCGGATGCAGCGCCTGCCGGTGCGGAGCCTGCGACAGTAACACCGATGGCAACCGCGACATTCGTTCCAACGGCCACGCCCACCCAGACGCCGACCCCGCCGCCCTCCAACACCCCCGGCCCGGAACAGGACAGTGCACCAATCATCCCGCCGACGGTCACACTGACGGCCACGGCCACACCCACGCCGCTGATCATGCCGACGATCACCACACCCACCAGTCAGATTGAACAGCCGCGCGATATCCTGGGGGCAATCCTCTCCACGCTGTTGACCGTGCTGCTGATCGTGCTGGCCGTGATCTTACTGGCCGTCTTCGTCATTTTTCTTATCTGGTGGGTGGAATGGCGCGGGATGGGCGGACTTTCCCCCGTACAACGCGCCTATGCGCTGCTGGAACGCTACGCCGGATATCTGGGTATTCGGCTGGCTTCCAGCTACACACCACACGAGCGCCGCCGGGTCATTGCAGACCAGCTTCCGGCTGCGGAGAAACCCGTGAGGATGATCACTGATATGTATGTGGATGACACCTATGGGCCGCAGCGTCTACGCGGAGGACGGTGGGCCAGGGCAGCACGCAATGCGTGGAAAGAAGCACGTGCCGCCTTCCTGCGGGCGCGTCTGGCACGCATTCTACGCAGACGCCGCAGGCGCCCCTAGGGAAGCGAATGCTCACACCCCGGTTTCAATAGTCACGCACGACGGCAAAACGCGCCAGCTCGACAAGCGCCTGCCGGGCCGGGACATCAGGCACAACGGACAGCGTATCAGCAGCTCGCCTGACAAAGTCACGCGCGATCTGCAACGCCTCATCAATACTCCCACTGGCCTTGATGGCCTCAATCGTGGCAGTGATTTGAGCATCGGTCGCCCGCCCGGCGATCACGCGCTGGAACGTGCCATTATCGTGGCCATCCCTGGCATGATAGAGCAGCACTGGCAGAGAGATCACCCCTTCACGCAAATCGTGCCCAATGGGCTTACCCAGACGCCCGGCATCGCTGATAAAGTCCAGCGCATCGTCCACAATCTGAAACGCCATGCCCAACAACCGGCCGTATTCACTCAATGCCTCAATCTGCGCCGGATCATCGGTTCCTAACATTGCGCCGGTTTCCGCAGCGGTGCGGAACAACGATCCGGTTTTTCCATAGATGCGCTCATAATACTCATCCATGGAAACCAATGTATTCTTGGTCTGTGCCTGCAGCAGTTCTCCGCGGCAGATCTCGCTCAGCGCACGGGCAAACGATCGCACCACACCGACATGATCGGCCTCGGCAACAAGCCGCGCCGCCTCGGCGAAAAGCAGGTCACCGCTCAGGACAACCAGTCCCATGGGGAACATCGAATTCAGCGTCGCCACGCCGCGGCGCTCTTGCGCATTGTCGACCAGGTCGTCATGGATCAGGGTAGCCGTGTGCAGCAGCTCTATGCCACTGGCAACTGACAGCGTACGTTCGGGGTCGGCATCAAAAATACGGGCGGCATAGAAAGTCAGCATGGGACGCAACCGCTTGCCACCCGCTTTGATCAGAGTCTGCAGCCGCTCGCCTACTGTGGTCTGATTGATAGGAACAACCTGGATCAGTCGTTCTTCCAGGCGCTTAAGTTCTGGCTCTATAGTTGCAGCGAATGAAATAGATGCTGTGTTCATCGGATTGTCTTCTTGATTGTTCATGTTCCCGGATTGTCGTCTGCAAGGCATTCCTGGATATCTTGCCAGGCGTCAGCACGCCGGGTGCGAAAGAATACAGCCAGCTTTGTCAGCGTCTCGTAGATCGCCGTCAACTCCGCAATCTGTTTAGCATTGCCTGACTGCGAAGCAGATTGCGCATCCTGCAAACGCTGTTCCCAGCCGACGAAATGATCCAGACGGCGGGCAATTGCCAGTGCTACAGCATCACCCAGATTGTCGCTGATTTTATAGAACTTGCGGCGATCATGCAGCTTCCCCGCAACTTCTACCAGCCCCATTTGCTCAAGGCTCTTCAAGATCACGCTCATTGAGCTTTTGGCGATTTTTGTTTTATTGGCCACCTCATCCAGGGAAAGCGGACGACCCTCAGTAAACAACACCGCCAGCGCCAGTGAAGCAGACTTACTCAGCCCAAGAAGTTTACCCAATTCGGCCACAGCGTCAAAAAACAATGTGTCAATCACCGCCGCCTGTTGTGTGTTCATCATGACCGAAATCTTCCCGACGACTCGTCGTTGTACGCCAGATAATTCGTTCCGTCTTTCACAAAGCGATTATACCGAGAAGCCGCGTCTCTTGTCAACTAAATGTTTTGAATTTTCAGAAAGTTATGAACGCTCCGTACCAACAGCCCATGCTGACACAGGCAGCCGCAGTCCGCTTAACGGACCTGCGGCTGAAGGTACAACAAAACGTTATCTGGTGGGGGAAAAGCAAGGACTCAGTTTAGCCAAGCCAGGCCTGTGAGGCCTGAGAGCCAGCATGATATTCGGCCAGAATACCATTCAGCTTGGCAAGCAGCTCATCTTTTGTCACCGGTTTGGTGATCAAGTCTGTCGCGCCCGCCTGCATTGCCTCTCTGCGCGTTGCATAATCATCCAGCGCGGTCAGCATCACAATGGGTACACTCTGCAAGCGCGGATCGGCACGCAGGTGCCCACATACAGCCATCCCGGAGATATCCGGCATCATAATATCCAGAAGCACGATGTCGATATCTTCCCGCTGCGCTTTCGCCAGCGCATCCTGCCCATTGGTTGCCATGATGATATTAAACGGCGTGCCCCGCAGCATATGCCGCACCATCGTCAGTGCATCCTCTTCATCATCCACAACCAGCAAATTGTAGCGCTTGCGTTCCATACAACATTCCTTCCTGATTATCCCCCTTTTTACACAGTACTCTTCCGATGTAGACCACATCTGGCTCAAATGGGGCCAACACCTCCCTCTTATTATCACATTATCACGTTTCAGGCAGTTTTTGTAGATGATCTTTGGCCTGATTACTTCCATTGTGCCACAGATCATTCATAATTCCGGAGCAGCATCCTGAGGTTTCTTATCGGAGCCATCATACGCCCGCAGCCGTAGGACAAAGATGCTCCCCTTATCCGGCACACTGTGAAACCACAGTTCACCGTCATGCTGTTCGACAATGCTGCGCACCAGATGCAGTCCCAGGCCTGTGCCCTTGACATTGGAAGTGCGATTATCACGGACACGATAAAACGGCGCAAAGACTGCCGCATGCTTGGCCGGGGGGATACCGATGCCATTATCCGCGACCAGAACGTCAAACCAGGGCCCCTTCTGACGCAGCGTGACACGCACCCAGCCATCCGGCAGAGTATATTTGATCGCGTTCTCGACCAGGTTTTGAATAGCCTGCCGCAGCAGCCGCTCGTTACCATAAACAACGCAGGATGTCGCAGGCAGTGGCATCAACTGCAGCCGCACCTGGGCTTCCGCAGCTCGCGTTTCCAGATCGTTAATCACCATAGCGACCAGGATATCCAGATGGACTTCCTCGAAACTCTCGCGAATCCTGTCCCCAATTTGATCCAGCAGAGACAGGTCCCGCAGCAAATCACGCATCCGGCGAAGCTGGGTCAGCATAATGGGGACGACTTCAGTAACCTCGCCTTCCTCCAGCTCACCCTTGTCCAGCATTTCCGCAAAATTCAGGGCGATGTTCAGTGGATTGGTGAGGTCATGCACAATAATCCGCAGTAGCGGACTCTGCTTGAGGTTATGCGACAAATACGGCGTCAGATCAAAGAGCGCCAGCAGCAGCCTGCTGCCTGCCCCTGTTGCGCTCATCTGAACAAGCTGCACCGCGAGACTTCTGTCCCCTTGAGTCAGCATCCATGGTACCGGGTGCTGCTCCGGGTTGTCCCGGAATGCCTGCAGTTGCCAGGGATCAATATCCGGTATAATTCGAGTGACCGGCCTTTTTCGGGCAGTGGCTTCGCTGTAGCCGAGCAGGTTCGCAGCCGCTTGATTCAGGGCATCAATATGAAAAGCATCGTCCAGCACAACAAGCCCCACGCCAAGCGTATCAAACAGCCCCAATATATGCTCGGGACGGGCATCGAACAACTGCAGCAACCGAGGCATCTGCTGCGTGGACTCATGTCCAGAGTTTGCTGGTTCATCATGCCGGGTGTTCCCGGCGACAAGGCGATAAATGTGCAGCCCTTCCAGGTCAACCGGCAGTTTTTCGATCTTCAGGTGCGCAGCCTCACGCAGTGCATCCAGCGTGACATGCTCGTGATTCTCCCGCAAGCCGGTGAGCATACGCGCTTCTGGATTCATGTAGGAAATGGTCTGCGCATCATCCACAAGCACAAGTGCACCGGGCAGCGCCTTCAACAACTGCGCTATCTGATCTGTGCCGGGTGAGTGAGAAGGATTTAACATAACCTTGTCAATGTATCCATGAGCACTGTTGTATTTATTGTACCTGATTTATGCATTTTTGTGACACTCCCCACGCCTAAAGGCGGGGGCTTCTGACGAACGCTTGCCCTTGCCCGCCCCGTGATGGGGCAGACAGCGGGGCTACGTTATCCGGCACGGGTGTGTCCCACCCGGTGGTAACCGGCCCGACGCAAAATGTTTAACGCGGCATTATAGTCTCGGTCGAGCGACAGACCACAGGCACAGGTGACCCACCGGGTCAAAAGGTCGAAGTCCTGAAATATCGCGCCGCAAGCAGAGCAGCTTCTAGATGTGTAGGCCGGGTCTACGAAGGCGACCTCACGACCGGCGCTTTCAGCCTTGTACGTGAGATACTGCCGGAACGTAGACCAGCCCGCATCCAGAATGCTCTTGCTCAGGTGGTGGTTGCGCACCATGCTGCTCACACGCAGGTCTTCCAGCGCGATGCGGTCATACTGACGCACCATGTCGGTGCTGAGCTTGTGCAGATAGTCCTTGCGCTGGTTGGCGATGTGCTCATGCTGGCGCTGCACGGCA
>JALSTC010000833.1 GCA_026983935.1 Ardenticatenia bacterium | reverse complement strand
CGGCGGCATCAACCCCTGCTTGAGGCAGTGCCGCACGATCTCGACATCGGCGGCGGATGAGGTTTCATAGTGTGCACCTGCTGCCAGCGCTGTGCGCGTGACTTCCTCGGCGCTGTTGGCCTTTGATGCGTAGGCGTAATGGAAGGGGGCCGGATAGCCGATGGCTGCTGCCGCTTCCGCGAACCAGCGCCGCATATTCTCGATCTGGGCGGTGATCTTGGGCAGGAAGACCACTTCCAGCGGGCTGCCCAACGGGGCGTGATAGCCGGGCAGCGGCTCCGTGATCAGTCGGAGCAGTTCAACGCCGCGAAAATACAACCTGCCGTTGTGCACGCTCAGATCATGGCCGATGGTATCGCCATTCTTATACGGTGAGGGAATGATATCAGGCATGTTGATTGTCTACTCCAGTGTACAGGCATAGTGTAGCGGCACAGGGCCGAATTTTCCTGATATTTTGCTGCCAGTCGGCAGACTTCCGGACGGCAGGCTGACGACTCTCCCTGCGGAATGGTAGGCCGGATGTAAAGGGAAGGCAAGTGACACGAAAAACCCCCTCCCGTCCCGGCGCGGGTAACCGCGGGGGATGGGAGGGGAAAGTAGCTTCAGATGTTCTATGCGGCAGCACCCGGTGCGGCTTACGAACCGGTGTCCTCGGTCGCCTCTTCTGTTGGCTCCTCCGTCGTTTCTTCGGTCGCCGTTTCTGCCTCAGCGGTTGCCGTCGCTTCGAATTCGGCGGTTGCTGTCGCCTCAACCTGCGCCGTCGCCGTCTGCTCTACCTCACTGTAGGGGTTGGGCGTGGGGTAGGGCGTTGGCGTTGCGGTCGGCGGCGGGACGTAAGGCGGTTCGTCCAGCAGGTTGATCAGGTCATCCAGCGTGCTCTTGGTCACCAGATAAACGGTGGGTTCTTCGTCGCCATCGCGCAGCACATAGTACCGATTGCCGGACGGATTTTCGTTGCCGACAAGCAGCGTATAACTGTTTTCGCCATCTTCTGCGGTGATGGTGTAGGCCGGTTCCTCCAGCCCGAAGTCGGCCAGATTTTCGGCTGTGAAGCTGTCCGCAGCGCGCAGGGCGACGAAGTTTTCCGCCGCCTGTGCGGCAGCATCCTGATCGGTGGCGCGGTCGGTGCTGTTAGTTGCTTCTTCCACCACCCACGCGCCGCCTTCGTCTTTGCTCAGCGTGGTTTGCAGCGGCCCGGCTGCCTCCTCTTCGCTGCCTTCTGCGGCCTGTGCAGTACCGCTGATGCTCAGCCGGGTCAGTGCGTCCACCTCAAGGTCTGGAAAGAACGGCCCGCCGCTTTCCGGTGTAGGTGTACTTTCCTCCGGCGCAAGGGCCGTGTTGTTGAGCACCAGGACGGCCACGATCACCAGCAAGCTGATGACCAGCAGGCCGATTGTTCCTCGATTCATTCGCATGATTGCAACTCTCCTCCTTCGCCGCTATCTGTCACTGTGATCCAGTCCTGCTATGCATGGTTGCGCTCGCGGTTCACCCACCAGACCAGCGCCCCGATACCCAGAATTCCGAAGGGGATAACGATGACAGTGACGAAGTTGATGGTCGCCAGCGTGCTGGTGGAGGCGAAGATCGGCGTATCCTGCGGGCGCTCCGTGGGCGGGACGGTCACCTGACGGAAAAAGTCGTTGAAGTGAGTGACCCAGACCAGACTGTTGAACGCGGCATCCAGGTTGGCAACGCCAATGCCCAGCGCATAAGAATCCGCCGCGATGGAGGCGCTGCTGAACAGCACAACGCGCGAGCCGGTGTCACGGTTCTCCGCCGCCGCCGCCAGCACAAACGGCCCCGTCGGATCGGAGTCTGTAGGCTCAAAATCGCCGTTGAGCACAGCATCAATATCGGTTTTGGCGTAGGCTGCCTCGGTGGAACGGGCCAGTTCGGTGATGGTGACACGCTCCGGACGATCGGCTCCTTCTGCGACGGTAATACTGTGCGGTGCTTCGAAGATCAGGCCGCTGGTGCCGTTGTCGAAGGTGGAGGTGATGTAATGGCGTCCGAAATCGGTGGCAACGGGCCGCAGCGGCGTTTGCAGCGCCTGAGTCTGGTCAAGGATAACGTTGTCCTCAAAACGCAGGCCGTATGTCTCAAAGAGGTAATCGGACAGATTCTCGCTGGTAGAAAGCGAAGTCTCTCCCTGCAGGCTGGGTGCGGCAAATATCACCAGATTGCCGCCGTTGTCCAGGTAGTCGGTCAGCGCGGCCAACTGCTCATCCGTGAGGGCCTGGCTGCCGCCGACGATAACCAGCGTTTCCCCATCTACTGCCGGATCATTGAGTGTGATATCGCTGGCCGGGCTGGTGAGATCAAAGAGTGACACTTCCTGCATTGTCCAGTCGAAGCGGTTGGTCAGATCATCGCGCAGCAGAGTCATGTCGCTGTCCAGGGACAGGCCGCCCTCGACTGAGACGAAATAGGCGCGGAAGTCGCCGGACGCCGCCACGCTCAGGATGGCATTGGTCAGGTCTTCCTGGCTGAACAGGTTGACCAGTTCGGCGTTTTCCACATCAGGGTCGCCGTTTTCATCCAGCGCCACCACCGCGATCTGCCCTGGCCGCTGGACGCCGTACTGCTGCGCCAGCACCGGATTGCGGTCGGGATCGATGAATTCGTAGCTGATCTTGCCGTTGCTGGTTGCCGCGTAGTCATCAAAAAGCACGACGTCCTGATCGCGTCGACTGGCCTGATTGGTGCCGTAGAAGGCCAGAATCTTGATCTCCGGTGTGGCCGGATCAACGCCGATCCCTTCGATCGCTTTACGGGATGTTTCATTCAGCGAATACTCATTGCGCTCGGTCAGGTCCAGCCGGAGGTTCTGATCCTTGACAACGGTGTAGATCGCCGTCAGGGCCACCAGAAAGACCACCGTCACCACAAAGCTTGTCCCGCCGTAGCGAACGGTGCGCCCGCTCAGAGCCGCTTTGGCCTGTTCCGGGGCCAGCAGCACCCAGGCCAGCATCCCGATGAGGATCATGGCCACGCCTGCCCAGCCAATGGCATTGAACGTCCGCTGAGTGAAGCCGACAATAATGACCAGCAAAAGCCCCAGTGCCGCCAGTCCCAGTGGATACCGGGCGGGCACACCTGTTTCTCTTGTGTGTGTTTGCTCTGTCATGCTCGCCACCGCCGTGTCTCTACTATGCGCGTCGTGACAAACAGCGCGCCGACCATTAAGAGAATGAAATAGACTATGTCTTCTGCCCGGATGATGCCGCGCGACAGTGTTGCACCATAATGTGCCTGTAGGCCGATTTCACGGATGAAGTCACTGGCCGCGGACATCCCCGGTTGTGTGGCCACCCAGGTTGAGGCGATTTCGGCCAGGTAGAGCACAAGCACCGTTGCCGCGCCCAGGAAGGCCGCCACGATCTGATCTTCGGTGATGGCCGACCAGATCATGGTCACGGCCAGCACCGCGCCGCCGTAGAGCCATGCGCCCAGATAGGCACCAAAGGCCGCGCCGTCATCCGGGATGCCGATTTGTTTGAGGATCAGGTGATAGACGAGTGTGATCAGCAGAAGAATGGTGTAGTAGGCCCAGGCGGCCAGAAACTTACCGACGATGAAATGCCATTCGCTCATCGGCAGGGTCATCAGCACTTCGAGCGTGCCTTCTCGCCGTTCTTCTGCCAGCAGCCGCATGGTCAGCAGCGGCCCGACCAGGAACATCAGGAAGGTCAGCAGGCCGGGTACGTATGTTGAATCTGCCGGGAACTGCTGGTTGGCCTGGCTGATGTAGGCGTTGAACAGGACGCCGATGAAGAACAGCAGGGCAAAGGCGATGCCATAGGCAATCGGTGAACGAAAATACAGCCCCAGTTCTCGTTTGAAAACGGCCATAACTTTGCTCATGCCATTTCCTCTCTTTCTTCTTCCGGCAGGGTATCAGGCGCGTCCGACGCTGTACCCTCTGTCTCTTCCGCTTCGCTCTGGCGTGTCAGTTCCAGGAAGATTTCTTCCAGGTTGACCGCCAGCGGGCGCAGCTCGATCAGGTCCCAGCCGCCCTGCACCACCGCACGGGCGATATCCGGGCGTGGATCGACCTCCGGATTGATCGGCGTGGCAATGACCCCGTCGCGGCTTGGCTCGACGGCTGCAACGGTGGGGATGGCCTGAATGGCGTCGAGCACGGCCTGAGTTGCGCCATCCGGAGAATGCAGACGGACCAACACACGCCCGCCGCGCTCCAGCTCAGTGCGCAGTTCGGCGGGCGTTCCCTGAGCGATGATGTGCCCGTGATTGATGATCACGACCCGGTCACAGACCTGCTCGGCTTCGGAGAGGATGTGCGTGCTGAAGAGCAGGGTGTGATCGCGGCCCAGCTCCCGCACCAGATCGCGCACTTCGAGCACCTGATGCGGATCGAGGCCGATGGTTGGTTCATCCAGAATCAGCACATCCGGGTTGTGCAGGATGGCCTGGGCAATGCCCACACGCTGGCGCATCCCTTTGGAAAGATTGCGAATCTGGCTGTTGGCCCGTCCGAGCATCCCCACACGGTCCAGCGCTTCCTCTACTTTCTGCCGCCGACGGTCAAGACCGCGAATCTCGGCGATGTACATGAGGTAGCTGTAGGGGGTCATGTCGCGATAAAGCGGGACGTTCTCCAGCAGATAGCCGATCCGCTTTCGCACTTCCATGCTCTGCTCAAAAACATCATAACCGGCTACAGTGGCTTTCCCTGATGTAGGGGGCATGTAGCCGGTGAGCATACGCATGGTGGTGGTTTTACCGGCGCCGTTAGGTCCCAGGAAGCCCGTCACCTGTCCGGGGTGGGCTTCGAAGGAGATGCTGTCGACGGCAGTAAACCCACCGTAGCGTTTGGTGAGATTCTGCACTTCGATCATGTTTCCCTCTTTCCCTTGAAAGGCTGCAAATGGCGCATTGCAAACCGCTTCAAAGCGTAACGCCGCTGTGTTAGAAATGGATTAGAGTTTTTCAAGAACTTTCTCATTTTGACGCAAAGACCGGGATGGTGCTGTAACCATCCCGGTGTTTTCCGAAAAACGGGCCTGAGGGTGGCGGCTCAGACGAGCATCCGGATCGGGTTCTCGATGAGCTGCTTCATGCTCTGCAAGAACTGTGCGGCCTCCGCCCCGTCGCTGACACGGTGATCCACGCTGATCGTGACTTTCATGCGGCTGCCGACACCCAGCGTGCCGTCTTCCTGCACGATGGGAACCTGCCGGGCTGAGCCGATGGCCAGAATGGCGGCTTCCGGCGGGTTGATGATGGCGATGAAGTGGTCAACGTCAAACGGCCCCAGATTGCTGATGGTGAAGGTGCTGCCTTCCACGTCTTCCGGCCTGACTTTGCCTTCGCGGGCGCGGGCGATCATGGCCTTGTTCTGCGCAGCCATGATGCTCAGAGAGACGCGGTCGGCGTCACGGGCGACCACGTTCATCAGACCGCCTTCCGGTAGGGCTACGGCAATGCCGATGTTAATGCGTTTGTGGCGCACGATCTTGTCGCCGTAGAAATGCGAGTTCAGGTTGGGGAACTGGCGAAGCGTCAGCGCCGCCGCCTTGATGATCAGGTCGTTGACGCTGATCCTGGGCGCGTCTTCTTCGAGGCTGTCATTCAACAGCTTGCGCAGGGAAAGCAGCGCTTCGGTATCCATTTCGGTGGTGACGTAAAAATGCGGCACCTGCTGCTTGGCAAGCACCATCCGCTCACCGATGCGGCTCCGTAGCTTGCTCGTTTCGATGATTTCGACATCCGGGCCGGAGGGCAGTTCGCCGTATGTCCGCGCTGCCGTGATCGGCGCGGCGGCTGCCGCGGGTTGTGCGGACGGCACAAAGTTTTCCACATCCCGCCGGACGATGCGGCCGCCAGGCCCGGTTCCGGGCACCATACGCAGATCGATGCCTTTTTCGGCGGCAATGCGGCGGGCCAGCGGGCTGGCTTTTGCGCCGCCGGGGAATTCGCTGCCGTTGCCCCCTGGCACTGCGGCACGGGGGGCGGGCGGTTCTGATGGCGTGGGTGCGGCCTCTCCGGCAGCTTCCCCCGTCGGCGGTTCCGTTGGAGCCGCCGCGCCTTCTTCTGGCAGAGCCTCACCCGGTTCGCCAATGTAGGCTATGGTTGCGCCGACTGGCAGCGCATCACCCGGCGCGGCTAGCAGCTTGAGGATG
>JALSTC010000832.1 GCA_026983935.1 Ardenticatenia bacterium | reverse complement strand
CACCGCAAACCGCGCATTTCTCGATCCCGGCGGCATACGTCAGGCCGCACGACCGGCACACGTTGCGCTCCGTGCCAAGCCGTGCTTCCACCGTTTCCCGCGCTACCTGCAGATCAAGCCCGGCGGCGGTCAGATCGCGGATCACATATTCCACCGCGCGGCCATTCCGCAAAATCGCGCCGATGTTGTTCAGCAGTGCCACCAGGTCGGGCTTTTCCGGGGGCGGCGTGCTGTTGAGCACGTCCGGCGAAAAGGCCGTGCCGCACACCTGACACTCGACGAATTCGACCGGCTGGCCGATCGGGAAAACCGGGATGAAATACAGGGCAAAGTACTGGCGTGCCGATTTCCGCTCATACGGGCGCACCGCCCGGCAGTGCGGGCAGTAAAACTGACCCGCATCAATGGCTTTCGTTCTGTTGCGTGTCCCGAAGATGATCATGGCTATTCCTCACCCAGGCGCAGCACCTGGTTCACGCTCAACCGCTGCAAGAAGATCGCCGCCACCCCCAACAGCGCAACGAATGAAGCCACCAACACCACCAGCAGCCCCATCACGTCCACCAACGGAATACGCAGAACCTCCCCACCGACCAGTTCCAGGAAAGGCAGCAGCAGATAGGCCAGCCCTGCTCCCAGCGCCACGCCGACCAGCAGCGCCGGCATAACCAGCGCCGCCTGCTCCACGGCCAGGAGACCCCAGATGTTGCGTGCCTTCCAGCCCATCGCCTGCAGCACGGCAAAAGAAACCGCCCGGCGGCGGGCCGTCACCGCCAGATAGAAGGCGAAGTCCAGGATACTCAGGGCCAGTGATACCCAGAATCCGGCAAAGAGCATCCCCGTGATCGCATTGGGCAGCGGCTCCCGCTGAATTTCGTTATAGCGATCCCAGGCATAGACCGCGTCCATCACCCCCGGCGTACCCAGCGCCGCAAACTTGAAATCCGGACTGGGTTCGCGGGTGGCCAACTCCAGCCAGACCTGATTGCGGTCATAAAATTCATGCACTGAGGCTGGTGCATTGACCACCGGACGCAGCGCGTCCAACTGTGCCAGCACAAACCGATCACGCGGAGTCATGGTCGGGAAGTCCCGGATCACACCGACTACACGGTAGCGCAGCACCACTTCTCCAACGGGCAGAGTCAGATTAATCTGTCCTTCATCACCCACATTGAGCGGCTGCCGCCGATTGGTACGCCGCCCATAGTAATCGGCAAAGGCCTCCGATACCACAACGGGGATCGTCTGCGGCTGTGCTGGTCGCACTGCCAGGCGCGGTTCAAGCATAGCGCCCCCCACCCGACGGATGCGGTAGTCAATTTGCAAACCGGCAGCGCCGCTGGCTGCCCACGCCGTACTGAGCGCCACTGTCAGGTCGGTCGGCAGTTGAAACTGCGCCCCTGCAGGCGTCCAGCCTTCCGGAATACCATCCTCAAAATCGGCGACGACTGTCTCCGACCCATCAGCGCTGACTGCCCGCACATCGTCCAGATAGATCGTATGCGTGAAATCCTGCAGATCGCCGCGTCTGCTCAACAGCCGGAAGCCGATCAGCCGCCAGGGCGCACGCCCCAGCCCTTCCGGCAGCGCCGCCGTGTAGGTCACGAAACGACCGGAATCGGTCGGGATCGGTGTACTCATGGCAATTTCCAGCGGCACGCCCAGCGCGTCCATCAGTTCCACCGTGATGGCGGTCTGCGTCGGCGTATCCTCTGGCCCCGGCGCGGCGTAAACCTGCATGGTGAGCATGGCCGTCCCTTCCGGCAGAAGCTGGCCCGGCAGGAACGGCGGCGTCGTACCGATCAGCGGCGCGACAGCCCCGTCCAGCGCCGGGAAAGCCTCACGGAACGTCTCTGGCTCCACGCCAAAGAGCGTCGTCTGTGCCCGCCCCGCCCGCTGCGCGGTGGCCGCCACCATTAACGACGCACCACCGGTTACATCCGGCAGCGCCAGCCAGTCCTGCTCCGGATCGGCCTGCCGGGGATTAAGCTCCAGCCGCGCATACCCCCCGGTCTCCTGCTGCGCCACAGCCCACGCGCCCACGTCACGGGTCGCGCTCAAAGCCAGCGATGCCGTCCCCAGTGCCAGCGTGCCGATCAAGAGCAGCACAAGCTGGGCATAGTGCCCCGGATCACGCTCCACGTTCCACAGCGCCAGCGGCACGGTCAGGCCCTTCACGCCCGCAAACAGGCGGCTGAACAGGCGCATGATCAGCGGGAACAGGCGCAGCCACAGCAGCGCCGCGCCGGTCAGCAGCAGCGCCGGCCCGATCAGATTGAAGGGATCGTTCAGGCCGCCGACTTCATCCGCCCCGGAGGCGATCAGGCGGATCAGGGAAGCCGGGTCCTGCAGAAGCGTTTGCAGACTCTGCCCCGGATCGCCGCCGACCATGAAGTACAGTCGCAGCATGAACCCCAGTCCCGCCAGCAGCAGAATCACATCCAGGAAGTAGCGTGCCCACGCAGGCCGGGTTGGCGGACGGCTGATCAACTGCTTGAGATGCAGCAGGCTGCGCCGCGCCGCAGGCCAGGCCGGAAGAGTCAGCACAATGACCGCAGCCAGCGCCGCAAATCCGCTCAGCCAGAATGCGCCGGGCGGCAGTGATCGCACGCCCAATGAGGCCCCGCCCAGCACCAGCGCCAGCGGCCCGATGCGCTCCAACCCCAGCAAAATACCCTGCGCAATGAACGGCCCGGCAACTAACCCCAGCACGCCCAGCACGCCAACGGTTGCCAACTGCATCCCGATCAACTGAGCGGTGCTCCCGCCCCGGCTGGTGATGGATGCCCATTCGCTGCTTTGCTGCTCCAGCACCAGGGCCACAGTTGTCACCAGATGATAAAGCATCAGCACCAGCACTGCGCCGGAGAGCAGCACGATCGGGCCTTCCGTCGCCTGAAGCCCGGCGCGAAAGCGCGTGATCAATGATGCCAGGCCGCTGAATACCTGAATGTCAGGGTACCGCGCCCGCAGGCCGCTCTCCGCCCGTGCCAGCCGTGCCTCCAGCACATCAAGGGTATCCGCGTGGATCACATCCGGGTTGGTCTTCATGCGCCAGATATACGTGTTGCCATTGGTCACCGGGGCGATCCAGTCGGCATACGCGCCCTCCGGGATGATCAGCCCGAAATCGTAGCGCTCCTGGAGGACGGAAATCGGCACATACTGCCCGCTCAGCACGATTCGCTGGCCTTCCCAGAAGGGGTCATCCGGCGGCAGGGCAGGCTCCACAAATCCGACAATATGGACGATGGCCGTGCGATCGGGTTCCGCGCCAACGACCACGCGGTTGCCGATCTCGATATTGGCCTCCTCGGCAGCCTGCGTCGTGATCACCGCCTCGACCTGCCCACGGCTGTAAACACCAACCTGCCGGGCCGCCTGCTCCTCGTCGGAAAGCCCGGCTGGAGAAACCGCCTCCGGGGGCGGCAGGCGCACCGGCCAGCGTCCCGCGCTGAGCGTGAACAGTTCGTGCAGGTTGGAATAGCCCACGATCTGGTAGCAGTTCGGTGTGGAAGGGGTGAAGAGCGTTGTTGGCTGGCCCAGCGTATACCGATAGCCGCAGACCGTCCCCGCCGAACGGGCGCTTGTCACCAACTGGGTCACCACGCCGCTCAATTCACGGTTCAGCAGTTCCCAGGCATCCGGCCCGATGGGTTCGCTGTTGCTGAGCGTGATGTTCAACTGCTCCGGCGCGGTATTTTCCACCTCAAAGCGCACCCCCGCCTCAGAAATTGCCCGGACGTACAGCGGTCCCAGCGCAAAGAAGCCGGTCACCAGGCAGATCGCCAGCAGCAGGATGCTCAGCAATCGTCGTTCGCGCCACATCCGGCGCAGCAGCATTCCCGGCGGCATGGCCTACTCCTCGCCCAATCGCAGCGTCTGTGCCAGCGACAGCCGCCGTACCAGTAACAGGCTCGTCAGCAGAACGGCCGCCAGCACCGCCAGCATAATGATTCCGTACTGCAGCAGGGCGGCAACCTCCACCTGCACGACGAACGGCGGCGTGATTGCCTCACCAGTCGCGCCGATCGCCAGCGTCGGCACAACCTGACTGCTCAACACCACCCCCAGCGCCACGCCCAATACTGCCCCGGTCACAATGACAATGATCTGCTCCAGAGCCAGACTCAGCACCAGCCGCATGGCAGAAAGCCCCAACGCCCGCAGCACGCCAAACTGCGCCCGGCGACCCTGCGCCGTCAGCGCGGCATAGGTCAGCAGGCCGACCACGCTGAGGGCCAGCGCCACCACAAAAGCCAGGAACAACAGGCCCATCAACCCCAGCGAGAGCGGATTGGTGCGCAGCGTGCGCATGACCCCTTCCAACGTCACCACGTGGATAACCGCGCCTTCGTCGCCTTCGACGTCCACTCGATCGGCAAATTCACGGGAAGAGACACCCGGCGCAAGGCGCAACCACACCTCTGCAGGATAGACCGCCGCACTCGGACGACGATTCAGCGTATAGAGCAGCGCATCCCGATCCACAACCAGAAAGGGCCGTTCATCCTCATAGAGCGTCGGATAGTACTGTGTCGTATCCAGCACCTGCACTTCAGGGCGGGTGCGGGCCAGGTTGATCAACTGGAAGCTGTCACCGGGGGATAGATTGTTACGCTCCAGCAGTGTCTGGCTGGCAATGGCCGGGATCGGGCCAATCTCTGGGTAGTCGAGCACCAACCCCATTGTGCTGCGCTGCCCCCGCTGATCCCAGAGCACCTGCAGGCTCCGCTGGTCGGGGCGATCCGGCGCAACGGCGGCGATCACGTTCAAATCCTGAATCAGCGCCCCGGAATCATACAGCAGTTCCCACCCATCATCCTGATCCAGCCAGTCAAGCGGAGTCGCGCTGCCCCCGGAGTCGAGCAGCGTCAGTCCGGAGAGCGAAAGACGCAGGTCGTTCTCAAAGCGGGCGTCACGGGCACGATGCCGCCAGTAGATCGCCTCCAATCGCAGATTGCCCTGCGGCGTGTAATCCAGCGCGTCAAGCGACGCCTCGAAATAGGCCCAGCCCGTCGTGTTGAACGAGCGCGCATCAAGACCGGGCCGATCCGTGCCCACCCGCGCCCACTCCACCTCGACGACCTCAAACGGCACATGCAGGAAAACGCCCGCTTCATCGCGCAGCCGCACCCACAGCTCCATACGCTGCAGCAGGCGGTTGAGGTCTGGCCGATAGAGACCGGCCACGGAAAAGCTGAACCCCTGCTGATCCATCCGCGCCCACAGCCCGATGCGCGACGGTGAAAACGGCAGGGCACGTCCCGGCACGGGCAGATCAATGGGCTGTCCCAGTGGCAGCGGCGACTTCACCGGCCCCAGGTCGCTGCGCCAGTAGATCGCGCTGCCGAACGTATCCGAATCAATCGCCAGCACATCTCCGGCGATGGGCCGCTGCCGATCAACGGATACGTCCACATTGGGGAAGCGTGCCGCCACGCTGGCCGCAGCAACCTCCGGAATCGCCAGGTAAGTCTCCGTCGATCGCGCCCGGTCAGCATCCAGCACGATATCCCGCTCCGTCAGGCGCACATCCGTCCCGACGCGGTAGCGTGCCTGATCGGCATGGCTGCGATTCACCGTGGCGCGGAAGCTGGTAGCAAACCAGCCAATGCCGATGGCCAGCGCCAGCAGAAAGGTGATGCGGCCATAATGCACCGGCTCCCGGCTGACCTGCCAGGTCGCCAGCGCCCCTTCCAATCCGCGCTGCCGGGCGAACAGGCGCGCCAGCACCCCCACTGCTTCCGGGAAGAGCCGCAGCAGGACGCTGCCCAGCGCCAGAAACAGCAGCGCCGGGGCCATGAGCAGCAGCGGGTCGGCTTCCACGCCGCCGACCTGGGTCGCCGTCAGCGGCGACTCCACACTGACCAGCCGCCAGAGTGCCGCGATGCCCACCACAAGCAGGATCACATCAAGATAGAACCGCTGCCACCAGGCCTGTTTTTCGCTGCGTGCCGCGCTGCCACCGGCCAGTACAAGCGGCTGGCGGAGCACAGGGCGCAGTGTGGCCATCAGCGCAACGAACGCCGCACCCGCCGCTGCCCCGGCATAGGCGAACGCCGTCGAATCCAGCACCAGCGGCAGCCGCGCGATGCCGGTGAACACCGGTGCCAGCCAGACCAGCAGATAGCGGGCCACATACGGCGCGAGCAGCGCTCCG
>JALSTC010000831.1 GCA_026983935.1 Ardenticatenia bacterium | reverse complement strand
AGGCAATCACGGTTGTGCCCAGCGCCACATAGCGGATGGTATCCTCACGCTTTGCGGGCAGCAGGAGCAGCACCAGCAGGCCGACAAACGGCGTGAACAGGACCACAGTCGTAAGCGAAATGGCGGTATTTTCCATAATCAACGGTCTCCCTCGTCAGGTACACGAGATGGATATCGGCGTCATGATGATCACATGAAAAAAGAATTCTACGCAAAAGACAAAAATCAGGCCCTGCAGGGGCAGATCATGATGCCCCCGCAGGAACAAAGCATATTTCTACGCCACTTACGGTTCGATCTTCGTGCCGAGCACATCCAGAAAGCGTTTGATCCAGGCCGGGTGTGCCGGCCAGGCCGGAGCCGTCACCAGATTGCCGTCAACATATGCCTGATTCACCGGAATCTCAACGTATTCGCCGCCTGCTGTATTGACGCTCGGCCCGACAGCCGGGTAAGCCGTGCACTTCTTGCCGGTCAACACGCCTGCGGCCTCCAGAATCTGCGGGCCGTGACAGATGGCGGCAATCGGCTTACCGGCATCAGCGAAATGACGGACAATGTCCAGCACGCGCGGATTCAACCGCAAATACTCCGGTGCCCGCCCACCGGGAATAACCAGCGCGTCGTAGTCCGCCGGATCAACGGCGTCAAAGTCTGCATTGAGGGCGAAGTTGTGGCCGGGCTTCTCACTATAGGTCTGATCACCTTCAAAATCATGGATGGCGGTCTTGATGGTATCGCCCGCTTTTTTATCCGGGCAGACAGCGTGAACCTCATGGCCCACCATCAGCAGCATTTGAAACGGCACCATCGTCTCGTAATCTTCACCGAAGTCACCGACGAGCATCAGAATCTTCTTTGCGGCCATTGTTTCATACGCTCCTTGATTTATGTCAGGTCACGAACTTGCAGCCGTTCACATCTCTGCAGGAGAAATGCCCTGAACACTCCCCGGCGTCATCCGCCCAGCAGGTCGCTCAGCACCGGCGCGAGCATCAGCAGCACGACCACCACCGCGCCCAGCAGCACGCTCAGGGCGTAGACGCGCACGTAACCGGTTTGCAGGCGGCGCATCCGGGCGGCGATGGCCTGAATCAACCGCGCCAGCCCGTTGACCGCGCCGTCAATCAGGCCGAGGTCTATCGGTCTGGTGAGCAGCCGGGTGATGCCGTTATAGGTTTCGTAGAGAATGGTCTCATGCACAAAATCATGCAGGAAGGCCCAGTCCAGCTTATCGGCCAGCCACCACGCCGCCCGGTTGAACGGCCCTTCAAAGAATCGGTAGTAGGTCTCGTCCCAGTACATCCTGGCATTGGCGTAAGCAAAAATGCCCTTTGTCTGCGGGGTGACCTCCAGCGGGTCTTTGCTGCCCTGCACAACGGGCTTCTTGCCATAAATCATCCAGGCCAGCCAGATCATGCTCAGGCCCCCCGCCACCGCCAGGATCGCCAGCAGCATCTGCGCACTACCCGCGTGGGCATAAACAACGGTGTGCTCCAGAAAATCGGTAAAGGCATGATTCGGAATCACCCAGTCGAACACCCAGAAGCCGCGCGGCACATTGATCAACCCGACCAGAGTCGCGCCGCCAGCCAGCACCAGCAGCGTGCGGGTCATGGCCTGCATGCCGTAGGCTTTCTCGTCGGCGTGTCTGGCGGCCTCTGTGCGCGGCTCCCCGAAGAAGACCATAAACAACTGGCGGCCCATATAGAAAGCGGTGAACAGCGCCGCGATGAACAACACCCCAAAGGCGATATAGCCTTCCAGCCGCCCCTCCAGGAAGCCCACGTTCAGCGCGTCGGCCAGGATTTCATCCTTCGACCAGAACCCGGCGAAGGGGAAGATCCCCGCCAGCGCCAGCGTCCCGACCAGATAGGTGATGTAGGTCACGGGCATTCGCTGCTTCAGGCCGCCCATGTTGCGCATGTCCTGTGGATCGAAGACGTCTTCTTCTTCCGCGTGTTCACCATGCGCATGCGCATGGTGATGGCCGTGCTCCACCGCATGAATGACCACGCCGCTGCCCAGAAACAGCAGCGCCTTGAAGAAAGCGTGCGTCACCAGATGGAACATGGCCGCCGCATACGCGCCGAGGCCCGCCGCCGCCACCATGAAACCGAGCTGGCTGACGGTGCTGTAGGCGAGCACTTTCTTGATGTCCCACTGCCCCATGGCGATGAACCCGCCGACCAACGCCGTGAACGTGCCGACCAGCGCCACCACCGCACTGCTCAACGGCGCGGCGTGGAAGAGCACATTGCTGCGCACGATCAGGTAAACGCCCGCCGTGACCATCGTCGCGGCGTGGATCAGGGCGCTGACCGGGGTCGGGCCGGCCATTGCGTCCGGCAGCCAGACAAACAGCGGAATCTGGGCGCTCTTGCCGGTCACGCCGAGCAGGAAGAACAGCGTGATCAGCGTGACCACCACGTCAATCGGCAGCGAGAAGGGGCCAAAGTCCACATCCGCGCCCTCTTCGATCAGCAGCTCCGCCTGGTTGAAGACACCCATCCGGGCAGCCAGCGGCCCGCCTTCGCCCTCACCTTCAGCGGGGGCGGCAGCGGCTTCGTGTTCCACAACTGCCGCTTCCTCATGGCGCGGGGCGATGGGCACTTCACCCGGCTTGTAAAAGTCCAGCGTGCCAAACGTCCAGAAAGTCAGAAAAACGCCGAGCAGCAGGCCAAAGTCACCGATGCGGTTGACGATGAATGCCTTGCGGCCCGCGATGGAATTCCGCCAGCCAAGTGTGCCGTACTTTTCGGCCTCGACCGGGTCCGCCGGGCGGTTCTGTTTATCCCACCAGAAGCTGATCAGCAGATAGCTGCACAGGCCGACGCCTTCCCAGCCGACGAACATCACCAGGAAGTTGTTGCCAGTGACCAGCAGCATCATGAAGACCAGGAACAGGTTGAGATACACAAAGAAGCGGGGATACATGGGATCGCCGTGCATGTAACCGGTGGCGTAGAAATGAATCAGCGAGCCAACGCCCGCCACCACCAGCATCATCGTCACGCTCAGCGTATCCACGCGGAACTGCCAGGCAATATCCACCGCCGCCGCCGGAATATTGATCCAGTTGGGCATCAGCGGCAGTTCCACCACCGTTGGCTCGTAACCGGTGGCGATGAGGCTCATCCACAGCAGGAGGGCCGTCCCCAGCGCAGTGAGGGCCGCGCCGACGGCGACAAAACCCACGCCCCGTTCGCCCAGATATTTGCCCAGAACCAGATTGATCAGCAGCCCCAGCAGCGGCGCAAACACGACCAGCGGGACAAGTTGCGGAAAGTTTTCCATAATACCGTTCGCCTGTTGCGTGTGTCTCCGAAAAAAACGACTGTGGCGGCGCAGCCACACATACACCGCCGGGTATGGCCTACCCCTTCATTTCGTGCATTTCATCAATATTGATGCTCTTCCTGGCGCGGAAGATGGCCACGATCAGCGCCAGCCCGACGGCCACCTCAGCAGCGGCGACGGTCATCACAAAGAACACGAAGACCTGCCCATCCACCTGCCCCCACTGCCGGGCAAAAGCCACCAGCGCCAGGTTGGCTGAATTGAGCATCAGTTCCACCGACATAAAGATGATGATCGCGTTGCGGCGCAGCAGCACACCCATCGCGCCCATCACGAACATCACCGCGCTCAGCATTACATACAGGTCAGTCGGCACAAATACGGTCGGTTCCATAAGGCCCTGTTCCTTCTTGTTGGCATTACATCCGTGCGGGGCTAACCGCCCGCTTCCGTTGTCAGAACGGTTTCCACGTCTTCTTCGTCTTCAACTGCCTCCACCAGCGTGGAAACCGCCATCGGCCCGACAAGCGGACGGCGCACGATCGGGCGGCGCGGACGCCGCTCCTGCAAAACGACATCGCGCGTCATGACGATCGCGCCGATCATCGCCACCAGCAGCAGGATGGAGACCAGTTCAAAGGGCAGCAGATAGGTGCTGAAGAGCTTCGCGGCCACGGCCTGCGGGCTGCCATACAGCGGCTCGGTTGGCGTGGCAATATGCAGCGGCACGATGCGCACGCGGCCATCGGCCAGCCGCTCCGGCGCGACGATCAGCACATTGTTGGTGCCTTTTTCCAGCGTCAGGCTGCGGAAGGAAACCAGCGGCTCGGCCTCTTCGTCTTCACCACCGCTGATGACCACGTCCAGCCGCGTATCGGTGACGGCCTCCAGCGGCAGCGTTTCCACCGTCTCGCCAAAACCCGCATTCTGGATCAGCACTTCGTCATCATTCGGGTTGGATGGCAGGCCGGGGTCTACAAGGTCCACGCGATCGACATCCGGCAGGCCGTTGATCAGGGTCAGGCGAGCCTGGTCATCTTCCGTGGGAAGGAGATTTTCCGGCAGATCGGTGACCTGGAACACGCCATCCGCGCCGAGCAGCACCATACTCACGGTATCGCCCTCCACCAGCACCAGATCGCCCAGAATGGCGGGCGCTTCGGTTGCCGGGTCCGCACCCGCCGGGAAGACGGTCACGCCGTATTCACCAGGGGCCAGCGGCTGGTAGTCGGTGGCGGCGCGGAAGTCCACGCCCGCCGCGAACAACTGATTATTGAGGTACACATCCACCGGCGGCGCTTCTGCCGCGTGGATGACGCGCACCTGCGGCGCGGGAGGCGGCGGCGTCTGCAGGTTGATCTCGCCGCTGCTCAACGCACCGCCGATGGTCAGCAGGAAGACCAGGGCCAGCACAACCGCCGTGCGCGGCAGCCAGGGCAGCACGCCCGGTCCGGGCGTGACGCGCTCTGCCCCCAGCAGCATGATAACGAACAGGAACAGCACCATGATCGCCCCGGCATAGACCGCAATCTGCACCAGCGAGATAAACGGTGCGCCGAGAGTCAGAAAAAAGAACGCCACACAGATGAAGTTCAGCACCAGGTAAATCGCGGCGTGCACCGCATTCTGGCTGATCAACATCATGGCGGCGGAGGCAATAGCGATGCTGCCTACTATCAGAAAGACGATTACTTCCGTCATGAACCTTGTCCTGTGCGATTCGGATCAGACCTGCGCTGTTTATAGCGCAAATGCCATCACGTGTCCATTTTTTGGACGGCTGTCGCACGCCCCAAATTCCAGGGCGGAGCGGAAGCCGTCCAGATGAATCCGGCCTCACGGCCCAACGCCCACCCTCAGGCCCGGCCTGCATCTCTACTTCGGGTCTTCCATCTCCGGGATGGCCCGGTCAAACGTGCCCGGCTCCACCTGGCGCGGCGTGCCCGGCATTCCCTCCGGCGGCGGTTCCAGCAGCTCCGTCTTGGTGTAGATCGCGTCACGGCGGTTGGTGAAGCTCAGCCGGTGCTCATGCTCCAGCACGATGGCCTCGGTCGGGCAGGCATCCGCGCAGTAGCCGCAGAAGATGCAGCGCAGCATGTTGATTTCATAGGTCTTGGCGTAGCGCTCGCCGGGGCTGTAGCGCTCTTCGTCGGTGTTTTCGGCGGCCTCGACCCAGATCGCATCCGCCGGACAGGCAGCAGCACACAGCGCACAGCCGATGCACTTCTCCAGGCCGTTGTCGTAGCGCTTGAGCACGTGGCGGCCCTTATAACGATCGCGGAAGGGGCGTTCTTCTTCTGGATACTGGTACGTCACCGGCTCCATGAAAAGGTGCTTCAGTGTAGTGGCAAATCCGCGTATCACGTTCACGGTAATCTTCCTTACAGATCACAATCCCAACAAGACGCTTGACGGCGGCAGGCAGCCTGCACCGGCAGGGCCGCCCCTTTCCCGGCAGCAGCTCCGCTCAGCGGCCTTCGCTCGAACCGGCGGAGTGGCCTTCTGCGCCGACCTCTGATGGACGGCGGGTGTCTTCCACGAACTCGTCGATTCCACGGCGGGCACGCATGGCCCAGTCATAGAGCGCGAACGGCGCAGCCAGCAGCGCCCCGACGGTGTAGATGATCATCCAGCCCAGCCCCTCGCGCCGATCGGTGACGTCCGGGCGGGCGGCCTCAATCTGGCCGCGCTGCCACAACTGGACGATGAAGGCCAGCACGACCACCCCGAAGATGATGCCGGAGATGATGGCATAGGCCGTCGGATTTTCCGTCACTTCCCCGATGGAAAGCGTGATCGCCGTCCAGCCAACCGCCAGCAGCGAGAGCGGGAACATCACCTTCCAGCAAAAAGCCATCAGGCGGTCG
>JALSTC010000830.1 GCA_026983935.1 Ardenticatenia bacterium | reverse complement strand
CAGGGGCGTGATATCGTGCGCGAGTACAGGGAAAAATACTATGGGGACGAATCTACTGCACGGCAACGCCTTCATGCAGAAGCGCTGGCAAATCAGCCAGCCAGCCCCGCACGGAAGCGCAAACCTGCCCCTTCATATATGGCTGTTGGCCTGAGCGATGATGAGCGCCTGTGGGCAGCGCTGGCCCATGCCAGTGCCCTGCTGACCCTCGGCGTAGCCGTCGTCACGGGGGGGCTGGGTGCACTGCTGCTGCTCTTTGTGCCGCTGGGCATCTATTTTGCCTACCGTGACCGCTCGAATTTCGTCGCTTTTCACGCCTTACAGGCCTTCGCCATGCAGATCATCGGAACGGTCGGCTGGGTGGCACTGCTGGTGGTGGGTATTTTGACCCTGGTTGCGGGAATCGTGATCTCTGCGCTGGCAAGCGTGGTACTGGTGGGCATCCCATTTCTGCTTGTTTTCATCGTGCTGCTCATCGCCTTTATCCCGTTATCGCTGGTGCTGCCCCTGGCCACGCTGGTCTTTTCAATCATCGGGGCAATCAACACCTATAACGGAAATGACTACCGCTACCCCATTATTGCTGACTGGATCGATCAGCAGTTCTCTTCTGATGTGATCATGCTGTGATCCGATGCAGTCGATCATCAAACAGCTCTGCCGGAACACACAAAAAAGGCGGCCTGAAAACAGCCGCCTTTTTCTATGGTGGAGATGCCGGGAATCGAACCCGGGTCCGAAGAGGACGAGAACGCACGTCTACAAGCTTAGTTGGCCTTTTGATTCTTGTCGTCGGCAGCCCCGGCCAACAGGGTACACCAACGACACAGCCGATAGGTCTTAGCGCCTATTTATCGGCGTCATAAGCGCGCACTCTGACTTTGGTGTCGCCCGCCGATCTCACCGGCCAGAGACGGTGAGGGCAGACGGATCGCCTACTTGAGGCAATCAGCTACGGTATGGTCCGCCTAAGCGGCCATTGCCATAGCGGGTGTGTAAGTGCGGTTGGCACTTGTATTTGCGCGCCAGATTAACGAGTTAGCGCCGCTCGGCTTGCAGTACGCTCTCTATCGCTCCCCGTCGAAGCCTGTCATCCCCCTTTTTGGGTGTGAATTTTACCCACGTCTATATTATACCATAGTCTCGATCGTGGACTATATGATTTCTGTAGAAAATCCTGCCTGGTCACACTCGTGGCCCTTCTCCAGAGTCAAAGCAGGAGGTCATCCGCCATAAACACCCGATTCTTGTCGATTTCTTGCGTTATGCTAATTGAGCACAAGGCCCGGCTGTGGTAGAATCAAATATAATTAAGATTCGTCACAGAATATATTGACGAGCATATTTTATGGCAAAGCAGGACTACAACAAAGGACAAACCGGGCTGGATAATCCCGATACATCACTCGATCAGATTGTCTGGCAGCGCATCATTGTCCAGCACGCGTCCATCTGGCGACCGCCAACCGATGTCTATGAGCTTGAGGACCGTCTTGTTGTCCTGATTGAAATCGCCGGGATGAAACACAGCGATTTCCAGATCGTTCTGCAGGATCGCCATCTTATCATCAGTGGTGTGCGCCAGGACCTGACCGGCCCGCACAACGTGGCCTATCATCGGATGGAGATACCGCGCGGTGAATTCCGGGCACATATCTACATTCCCTGGAACATCCAGCGTGACCAGATCACCGCAACGTATCATGATGGCCTGTTGAGAATAGAACTCCCACAGGCAACGGGACAGAATATCCACATCGTAGATGTGAGTGAGGAAGAAACATAATCAATCAAACTATGAGTAAAGACAACCAGAAACCAGAAACGCCAGAAACAGAGGAACCGGACGTCACAACACCGGTCAAATACGAGCAAAACGAGCAGTCCATAGATGTCGTCGAGGACAAGCAGCAGGACAGTGGTGAAGATAACCTGCACATCCCTGAGGAACTACCGATTCTGCCGCTGCGCGGCGTGGTGGTCTATCCCCACACGGCTGTACCTCTGACCGTCGGTCAGCCCCGCTCAATCCAACTGGTAGATGACATCATCGCCAAAGATCGCCTGATCGGGCTTGTGACCGCTCATGACCCGGAAAATGAACTGCCCGGCCCCGGCGAAATCTATGAGATCGGCACGCTCGCAACGGTGCACAGGCTCTTTCGCGCCCCGGATGGTACCATCCGGCTGCTGGTGCAGGGTCTGGCCCGGATCAAAATTGAGGAATATACGGCCACAGAGCCGTACCTTGTTGCCAGAGTCAAAGCCCATCCGGAGATCGTCGAAGAGAGCATTGAGGTTGAGGCGCTGACGCGCAATGTCGCCGAGCAGTTCACCCGACTTGCGGAGCTTGTTCCCAGCATTCCGGGCGAGTTGATCGCTTCCACGCTGAATATTGACGATCCGCTCCACATGGTCTATGCCATTGCCACGTATATCCGCATAGACCTGCAGGACAGCCAGAAAATTCTGGAACTGGATCGCGTCACAGACAAGCTCCGTCTGTTGATGGACATTCTCAACAAAGAGCTGGAAGTGCTGGAATTGGGCCGCAAGATTCAGTCCGAGGCCCAATCCGAAATGGAAAAGGTGCAGCGGGAATATTTCCTGCGGGAGCAGCTCAAGGCCATTCAGCGTGAGCTGGGTGAAGGCGACGAGCAGCAGGTCGAGATCGAGGAATTCCGGCAGAAGATTGAAGAAGCCGGAATGACCGAAGAAGCCGAAAAAGAAGCCCGGCGTGAGCTTGACCGTATGGCCAAGCTGCCCACCGCCGCGGCGGAATACGGCGTGATCCGCACCTACCTGGACTGGCTGGTCAACCTGCCCTGGAACAAGCGCACTCAGGACAATCTTGATATCGCCCATGCCCGTCAGGTTCTGGAAGCCGATCATTACGGGCTGGAAGACATCAAGGAACGCATCCTGGAATATCTGGCCGTGCGCAAGCTGCGTTCCGAACGCGCCGAAATCCTGGGCAAACCCAGCGAAAGCGACTACGTGCATCGGGAGCGGGAGGGCGCGATCCTGTGCTTTGTCGGGCCGCCGGGTGTCGGTAAGACATCGCTGGGGGCATCCATTGCGCGGGCGATGGGACGGAAGTTCACGCGCATGAGTCTGGGCGGCGTCCGCGATGAGGCGGAAATTCGGGGCTTCCGCCGCACGTATATCGGGGCCATGCCGGGCCGCATCATCCAGACACTGCGCCGCGTGGAGAGCCGCAATCCTGTGATCATGCTCGACGAAGTGGACAAGCTGGGCCGGGACTTCCGGGGTGATCCGGCCTCAGCGCTGCTGGAAGTGCTTGATCCGGAGCAGAACCACGAGTTTCGCGACCACTATCTGGATGTGGCCTTCGATCTCTCCGAAGTGCTGTTCATCACAACAGCGAACGAACTGGAGCCGATCCCGGCCCCCCTGCGCGACCGAATGGAAATCATCACACTCAGCGGTTATACGGATCATGAAAAGGTGCAGATCGCGCTGCTCTATTTGGTCCCGCGTCAGATTCGGGAAAACGGCCTGCTGCCGGAAGAAATCGAGTTTACCGAGGAAGCGCTGACCGAGATCATCCGCAACTACACTCGTGAAGCCGGAGTCCGCGAACTGGAGCGCCAGATCGGACGTATTGCCCGCAAAGTGGCCACGCAGGTCGCCGAACAGGCAGAGAGCAACGGCAACACCCGGCGTGTCATTGACCGGGACGCCGTGCGCGAGCTGCTTGGCAAACCGCGCTTCAGCTATCAGACCGAGATCGAAGACCGCACCAACCAGCCCGGCGTGGCGACGGGGCTGGCCTGGACGCCGATGGGCGGGGATGTGCTGTTCATCGAAGCGGCCACCATGCCGGGGAACAAGGGCTTCCAGCTTACCGGCCAACTGGGCGATGTGATGCAGGAAAGCGCCCGTGCCGCGCTCAGCTACATCCGATCGCGTGCTGCCCAGCTTGGTGTGCCGGAAGATTACTTCGAAAAGCACGACATTCATCTGCACGTCCCGGCAGGCGCGGTCCCGAAGGACGGCCCATCGGCAGGGATCACGATGGCGACGGCGCTGGCCTCACTGCTTACCGGCCGACCGGTGCGCTCCAACGTGGCAATGACCGGTGAAATCACGCTGCATGGGAAGGTACTGCCCGTTGGCGGCATCAAAGACAAAGTACTGGCCGCGCATCGCATCGGTCTGGATACCGTTATCCTGCCGAAACGCAATGAGCAGGACCTCGACGAACTTCCAGATGAAGTGCGTGAAACCCTGAACTTCATTCTGGTCAGCACCGTGGATGAGGTGCTGGAAGCTGCGCTGGAACCTGAGCAGCGCACATCTGAGGAGCCGGCTGCTGAGCCAGCCTGATCCCTTCCTGGTAATGTTACGCCCGGGGCGGCAGGCCACAACCCTGCTGCCCCACGCTATACAGGAGAGACAACCTTGCCGAAAGTAATGATCGTTGACGACGACCGGACAACAGTAAATCTGCTGGAAACCCTGCTGACAATGGATGGCTTTGATGTCGCACTCGTTGCACGCGGCCAGGATGTCCTGCGTGCAGCCCGCCAGGAACGCCCGGATGTTTTCCTGATCGATCATCATCTGAGCGATATTGACGGCTCTGAGGTGGTTCGCCAGCTTCGCGCCGATCCGGACTTTGCACAAGCCCCGATTGTTATCGCTTCCGGAATGAACGTGGAAGATGAAGCACGACGCGCAGGAGCAGACCTGTTCCTGTTCAAACCGCTGGAGCCTGACACGCTGGCTGATACATTGAAGGGGCTGCTTTGAGCCAGACGGGGGACGGTCAGCAGTCAGCACACAACAACCGATATCTTATGAAACTACACAACGGAGAGAGGCCTTGTGGCCGCAAGAAAACGATCCGGAAAAATGCAGTGGTTCCTGATGGACCTGCATATTCACACCCCTGCCTCGGCTGATTATCAGGAACCGGATGCCACATATCTTGACATTTTACATAAAGCTGAGGCACGTAACCTGGACATCATTGCCTTCACCGACCACAACACCGTCGGCGGCTACAAGGCCATGGTGGAAGAAATCGACAGGTTGGCCTATCTGGAGGAGCTTGGCCGGGCCACAGCGGATGAAAAGCGGCGGCTGGCGGAATACCGCCGCCTGCTGGAAAAAATCCTGGTGCTGCCGGGCTTTGAGTTTACGGCGACCTTTGGCTTTCATATTCTGGGCATTTTTTCGCCAAAAACGACCATCCGCCAGATTGAGCACACGCTGTTGAGCCTCAACGTACCGCCAGAAGTACTCGACGAAGGCACATCCAATGTGGGTGCATCCGCCGATGTTCTGACTGCCTACCGCGTGATCAACGAAGCTGGAGGCCTCGTTATTGCAGCGCACGCCAATTCTAACCACGGCGTGGCCATGCGCGGCTTTGATTTTGGCGGGCAGACCAAAATTGCCTACACTCAGGACCCGCACCTGCACGCACTGGAAGTAACTGACCTGGAACGGCGCGGGCGTGGATCGACAGCACGCTTCTTCGATGGCAGCAAGCCCGAATATCCGCGCCGGATGCGCTGCATTCAAGGCTCAGATGCGCACCGCATCAATGCCGACCCCAAATCCAACCGCAACCAGAATCTGGGTGTGGGCGACCGTGTGACAGAAGTACTCCTCCCGGAGCCAACATTTGAAGCTCTGCTGGAAACATTTGAAGGCACGGATTTTGCGCGGACACGCCCTTATGCCATCAACCGTGCGCCCTACGATCATATTCAGGCCGCACGGGATCAGGGGCCAAGCATCGTTCAGGCCTTTCATGAGCGCGCCACGCGGCGCGGTGGGATGCTCTATGCCATCGTGGCCGATGTCTGTGCAATGGCAAACACCAACGGCGGCACAATCTATGTCGGCGTCAGCGCCGACCCCAAGAGCCAGCCAATTGGCGTTACTGAAGCCGCCAAAACCATCGAAACGCTCAACGCCGAAATCGAGCAGCGGCTCACCCCCCCGCTGGATGTTGAAATTGATGCCCAGAAAACCCAGCGGAAGACGGTAATCCGCATTCAGGTGCCCAAGGGGGACGACCCCCCCTATGCCATTGACGACAATAAAATCTATGTGCGCGACGATGAAGCGGAAACCAGCCTGGCCGTGCGTGATGAAATCGTGCGGCTGGTGCTCAGCAACCGGCAGGTGGCAGCCTTCATGTCCGGCCAGGTGTCCC
>JALSTC010000829.1 GCA_026983935.1 Ardenticatenia bacterium | reverse complement strand
CATAGGCGGCCAGTGCTTCATCCAGCCGGGCGAAATACCGCGCCGTGCTCATCTCTGAATAGTGGGGGGCCATGACCAGCGCGACAGCACGACGGACGCCGTCGGCCATCATCTGGTCAACAGCGTCTTTGATCCAGGGCGTCCAGTGGCGCATCCCGACGTACGTCCGGTAGCGGATGCCCGCTGGCGTGTCTGCGTTCAGCCGTTCCTCCAGCAGGGCAGCCTGCTGCCGCGTGATGGCCAGCAGCGGGGACTTTCCTCCGATCTGGCGGTAGTTCTCCGTGATTTCCTCGATCAGTGCCTGTGATGTGGGCCGCCCGCCGCGGACATCCAGCAAGAAGGCGGGAATATCCTCCAGCGAATCCGGCCCGCCGTATGCCATCAAGAGCACGCCAAGTGTTTCCATGTCAGTTGTTCTCTGCCACGCATGTGAGATAGGTTGCCTGCACGTCTGTTTTGTTTATGCAAAACGGTTCCATTCCATACGGAGATGGATCAAAAAGCCCGTGATGGTCTCTTGGCTTGAAGGATACCCCATACCGGGAACAGCGCACGGTCATGCCCACTGCCGCTCATCGCGGATGAGGCGCTGGCCGGGTTCAATCGTGCCCGGTTCCACAAACTCGACGGCATCCACGCGCAGCCGTCCCTGCTCCCGGAGCGCCTGCTTCAGGTTTTCCGCGAAGGCCTCACGGTTCAATGCACCGCGGCCTTCTGCCAGTTCCACCTGCACCGTCAGTACGTCGCGGCTTTCCTGGCGCGTTACTACGGCGGCCATCTGTTTGATTTCCGGGAAGGCCCCGGCCACCGCTTTGAGCTGGTTGGGGTGCAGGAACATGCCGCGCACTTTGACCGCTTCCCCGGAACGCCCGACCAGTGCCATCAGGCGGCGCGGCCCCCCGGCCATGACGCCAAGGTCTCCCGTACCGAAGCGGATCAGCGGATAAACGCGGCTGAAAGTGGTCACCACGACCTCGCCCACCTCGCCATAAGGCAGCGAGTTGCCTGTCTGTGGGTCGGCGATTTCGACGATCAGGTTGTCCGGGATGACCATGCCTGTGACGCCTGCCTGCTCATAGGCGATCAGGCCGAGGTCTGCCGTGCCGTACGCCTGGGCCGTATGCAGGCCGTACTCACCCTCGAACTTCTGGCGCAGTGCGGGCGGGTATGGCTCCGCTGTGAAGAACGCTTTGCGCAGTGGCAGCGCCTCTGACGGGAGGCCCATATCCCCGACTTTCTTGTAGATCACATCCAGAAAGCTGGGCGTGCCCACGTAGGCATTGACCCCCAGGTCGCGCATGACCTTGATCTGCAGATCGGTGTTGCCCGGCCCCATCGGGACGACGGTCGCGCCCAGGTGGCGCAGTGCCTCATCCAGCAGCAGCCCGGCGGGGACCATGTGGTACAGGAAAGCATTCAACACGCGGTCACCCGCCGCCAGGCCGCCGGCCTGCAGTGCCTGCACTGCTGCCGCCAGCATCTCTTCATCATCCGTGCCATGCGGATCGTAAATCGGTCCCGGCGAGAGGTACACGCGCTGCAGCGACCCCAGCGGCACGGCCAGCCAGCCGCCAAACGGCGGGTTTTCCTGCTGCATCCGGATCAGATCGTCTTTCGAGGTCACGGGGATGCGGGGCAGGTCAGCCACGCCCCGGATATCGGCGGGTCTCAGGCCCGCCCCATCCATCAGTGCCCTGAAGGCCGGGGCATGGTCGTAAGCGTGCGCCACCGCCGCTGCCAGACGTTCATCAAGTATGCCCATAAGCTCTCCCTTGAAAACTGCGCCACGCGATTGATCTTGAGTGTGTGCAGCCGCTGTATCATCTGCGGGCTATCCCAGCCAGCGTTTGCGGCGCTTGTAGTGCTTGACATCACGGTAGCTTTTGCGCTCGCCAAGCTGGGTCAGCCCCAGATAGAATTCTTTGATGTCTTCGTTAGCGGCCAGTTGATCGGCGGGGCCGTCCAGCACGATGCGCCCGTTTTCCATCACGTAGCCATAATCCACCAGCGAAAGCGCCGCCCGCGCGTTCTGCTCCACCAGCAGAATCGAGACGTGCTCTTTTTCGTTGATCTCGCGCACGATTTCGAATATTTCCTGCACCAGCATCGGGGCCAGCCCCAACGATGGCTCATCCAGCATCAGCAGGCGCGGATGAGCCATCAACGCGCGGCCTATGACCAGCATTTGCCCCTCGCCGCCGCTGAGGTAGCCGCTGGTGCGTTTGCGGAACTCTTTGAGGCGCGGGAAGTACGTGTACACGCGCTCCAGATCGTTCCTGGCGTTTCGCCCGCCTTCATAGGCCACCGCGCCGACCAATAGATTTTCCTCCACGGTCAGATGCCGGAACAGCGGGCGGCCCTCGATCACCTGCACGATGCCCTGCCGTACAATGTCATCCGCATAGCGGTTGTGGATCGGATGCCCCTCCCACAGGATGCTGCCGCGTGTGACCTCGCCCAGTTCGCTGCGCAGCAGGCCGCTGATGGCCTTGAGCGTGGTGGACTTGCCCGCGCCGTTTGGCCCCAGCAGGGCCACCACCTGCCCCGGCGCGACTTCAAAGGAAATCCCGCGCAGCACAAGAATAACTTTGTTATAAATGACTTCAATATTATTCACCTGAAGCATAAAATGCGCTCCTGGACAATCGCTGAGCGACGAACACAGGCCGATCCACCAAAGGGAGGGAGGACAGCCCGCGGGCTGCCCTCGCTGTAATGCGTTTCGATCGCCGATCACATATCCGGTACGTCTGCGCCGCCCGGACGGAGATCCGGCGTGGTCATCACTTCGTCGGTGACGGGCGCGATCAGCGGAATCATCATCGGGTTGCCGCCCACTTCGACGATCACGGGCGCGCCGCTGTCGTCGGTCAGGTAAGTCAGAATCCCGATGCGGGTCAGGTTCTGGGCGCGGCGTTCGGGTGTAAAGCTGTAGTGGAACACGCCGCCCAGGGCATCATATTCAAAATCGTTGAGTGTTTCGTAAAGCGCTGCACCGCTCAGATTCTCATACCCCACGCGGTTGACTGTCTGGATCACGGCCTCGATGTACTGGTCAATCGCGCCGAATCCAGCCAGGTAGGCCACGTTGCGGGAAAGCGGGCTGCGTTCGTTGGCATCGAACTGCTCCTGCACAAGTTGTGTGCCGGGATGCTCTTCATCCCACCAGACATACGGCAGCAGGCCGTACACGCCATCTGTGGAGGGCATGCCATCTGGCCGCAGCGTGCGCTGCCCCAGCAGCCCGACGGAAGTATCCAGCACCCAGTTCACGCCCGCCAGCATCACCTGATCTTCCAGGCCCAGGTTGACGAGATCTGCCGCGATCAGGGCCGGGCCGGTTCCCAGCGATGTGGTGAAGAGGATATTTGCGCCTGCATCCACCAGCCCCTGAATCTGGGCGGTGACGTCGGTTGCCGTCGGCAGGAAGTATTCCCCACCGACTACGGACACGCCGACCGATTCGCAGTAAGCGGTGGTTTCTGGCGTTTCGGTCGAGCGGCCAAAGGAGCCTTCCCAGCTCAGGTGCCCGATGGCCGGATCGCCTTCCATGCCCATGTCCGCCCATGAGGCGGCGACCCAGTCGCAGAATGCGCCGAACTGGTCGGTATAGAGCGGGATGGCGGCGAAGACCCAGCCGGGTTCGTCGGCGCTTTCGCCGTAGAGGCCGGTGGTTGACCCGGCGAAGAGCATGATCGGAATCTCGTCTTCGGCAGCCTGCTCGCGCAGCAGCTCGGCGTCAGCGGAGCTGTAGAGCAGCAGCATGAGCGGCTTGGGATCGGAGGTGCTGTAGCGGTCATAGAGCGACTGGGTGACTTCCTGATCGCCGCCGGTATCGTCGGAGACCATCTCGATCTGTGCGCCGCAGATTCCGCCCTGTTCATTGAAGTAGGCGATGGCGTCGGTGAAGCCTGCCGCCAGCGGCTGTGTGATGGCGGCGTAGGGGCCGCTCAGGTCACCGAACGTGTGGAACAGGATTGTCTCGCCAGTCAGGTCTTCCTCGCATTCGGTGTGCTGGATGGCGCCCCCTTCCTGCGCATTCACTGCAGGCAGCGCGAAGGCCACCAGCGCCAGAATCAGGCTTCCCACCAGTAAAAGATTTAAGTGACGCTTACCCATTGTCTCCATCCTTTGGATTCAAGCTGGAACAGGAACATTATTGTCGGAATACGGTTCGTTATCGGTATCTACGCGATGCCGGCTTCCCCGGCGCACCTCCTTTCCCCTCTTTGGAATTTTGCGCGTCAGTGCGAGAATGGCCTCAGTTTCCATTGTATCTTGAGAATCTCCCAGCGGTGGGCCAGGCCGTGAGGCTCGAAAATCAGAAAGAGGATCAGCGTCAGCCCGAACAGCGTGGGTGTCAGGGAGGCGCTGATGCTGATGGCGTCAATGAACGGCAGCGCCTGCGGCAGGAAATCCCTCAGGAAGGGCGTGATGCCAGGGATCACGGCTTCTTTCAAAATCATCACGAATCCCACGCCGAAAAACGCCGCCTGTGGAAAGCCCGCCCCGCCGATGATCAGCATGGCCAGATACTCGATCGAATTGCCGAGTTCGAAGCGGGTGGGGGTGATGCTGCCGCTTTCGATGGCCAGCAGGCCCCCGGCCAGCCCGGCATACAGGGCGCACAGGAAGAATGCCCGCAGTTTGTAGGCAAACACGTTGATGCCCAGCAGCTCCGCCGCCAGATCGTTGTCCCGAATGGAGACGAACGCCCGCCCGGTGCGCGTGCGGATGATGTTGCGGGCGGCGATCATTGCCAGGAAGGTGATGGTGATGATCAGGTAGTAAATGGCGAGATCGTTCAGTTGCCAGCCGCCCAGCGTGACGTTGGGTACTTCCAGCGGACGCGAGCCGTTAGTCAGCGGGGCGAGGGGGTTGCGCAGCAGCCACGGGATGATGAACTGCGCCGCCAGAGTCGCCATTGCCAGGTAAAAGCCCTTCACCCGCAGCGACGGCAGGCCGAAGAATAGGCCGACTGCCCCGGTGAACAGCGCCCCCAGCGGCAGTGCCACCCAGAATGTCATCCCCAGCTCGCGCATCAGGGCCGCCGTCGTATACGCGCCGACGGCCATGAACGCCGCCTGACCCAGCGATATCTGCCCCGTGTAGCCGACCAGCAGGTTAAGGCCCTGCACGGCGATCATGAAGATGCCGATGCGCTGGATCGTGCCGATAGCCCCCAGCGGGACAATGTCCACGCCGAATATCCCCTCGCGGGTCAACAGCGGTGCGGCGAAAATGGCAAGTGTGAACAGCGCGGAGAGCACCTGATCGAATCGCGTCCGGTTGATGATCAGGTCCTGCTCGTATCGCGTATCGAAGACCCCGCTGGGGCGGATGTTTGCAGACATCGCAGCTACCCTTCTAAATCCGTTCGATGCGTTTCTGGCCGAACAGCCCTTCCGGTCGAATGATCAGGACGATCATCAACACGACAAAGGGAATCAACTGTTCGCCCACGTCGCTGCTAAACAGAGCTGTGCCGAGCTTCTCCGAGATGCCGACGACCAGCCCGCCGACGATCGCGCCGCCGACCGACTCCAGACCGCCCAGAAGCACCGCCGGGAAAGCTCGCAGCGCCAGCCCGGACATAGAAAGCGAAATGCCCGTGCTGCCGCCCTGCAGCACCGCCGCCAGCGCGGCCAGCACTCCGGCGATTGCCCAGGCCATCGCCAGAATACGGCGCACTCGAATACCGGAGGCCTGCGCAAGGTCCTGGTCTTCTGCCGCTGCCCGCATGGAAAGGCCCAGACTGGTGTAATTGAAGAACAGCACGAACAGCACGAATGCGGCCAGTGCCAGCCCAAACGCGATCAACAGTTCCACTTTGACAATCACCGTGCCGCCAAAGATATTTTCAAGCCGCAGCGGGCGGAAGGGCTGCGGCATGCCCAGGGCATTGGTCGTGGCGAAGACGGGCAGCGTGCGATCCATGCTGCCCCAGACAAGCTGGGTGATGCCCTGCAGCACTTCGCCAACGGCCAGCGTCATCATCACGGCGGTGAACAGCGGCTGGCCAATCAGCGGGCGGATGGTCAGGCGCTCGATCAGCAGGCCGACCATTGCCGATCCCAGCGCCGTCCCGACGATGGCACGAAGCAGCGGCGACTGCTCCTGTGTCAGCACGATGCCAACCACCAGCCATAGCACGGTCACCGCGAAAAAGTACCGCTGCGGCGACCATGTGGGCGGCCACTCAACCCCCCGGCTGAG
>JALSTC010000828.1 GCA_026983935.1 Ardenticatenia bacterium | reverse complement strand
GGAGCGCTTCCACAAATGGCCGCCCGGCACGCGCCCGCCCTCGATGATGGCCCCGACCATCGCCGCCGATGACAGCGGGCCGCGGCTGGTGGCGGGCAGCGGCGGCGCGAACCGGCTGCGCAGCGCGATCTTCCACTTCCTGAGCAATGTGCTGGACTGGGGCATGCCGCTGGCGGAGGCGGTGGACAGGCCGCGCACGCACCTCGAAAACGGCGTGATCGATCTGGAGGGCGGCTACGATCCGGCTGCTGCCGATGAACTGGAAGCGCGGGGCTATGCCGTCAGCCGCTGGCCGGGGCGGGCCTTTTACTTCGGCGGGACGCATGTCACCCACCGCACGCGCAGCGGTCGGCTGGAAGGCGCGGGTGACCCCCGGCGCGGCGGGGCCGTCGTGCGCGTGGAATAGGGCGTTATCACTCCGCCAGGAAATGTGACAAAAACACTGCGAAAGGAGAGCGTATTCGGCATAAGGAGCCGGACGGCATCACCGGAGATTGAAATCTCCGACTGAGGGAGAAAAAGTCCGGATCAGTCCGGACTTCGCGGGGGAAGCTTCCGTGCCAGCCCCCTTTCAGGCGAATGCCTCAGGTGCATCACTGTTACCGCGCCGCAAGACCTGCCTCCTGATGCCGAATGCACCCACGAAAGGATGCAAAATGCGTGCATATATCGCCGGGCCGCTGTTCAATGAAGGGGAACGCTGGTTCGATGAGCAGATCGAAGCCTGCGCCGCGCGGGTTGGCCTGAAGACTTTTCTGCCTCACCGCGACGGCAAGGAACTTTTGCCAGCCGAGGAGTGGTCAATGGATGGCATCTTCAGGCTTGATGTCAGCGAATTGGATAAAGCCGCGATTGTGATCGCCAATCTCAACGGCATCGCTGTTGACGACGGCACGGCGTGGGAACTGGGCTATGCTTATGCCAGAGGCAAGCATCTGGTCGGAATCCATACGGATATGCGCCTGACGCCTGTGTTTGAGAAGCAGGCCGTCAACCTGATGATTGAGTGTTCGCTGCATAAGCTGGTGCGCTCCCTTGATGAGCTGGAAGCCTATCTGCAGGCGTATGTCGAAACCGAGGGCCGATGAACACGATCAAACGCATTGCCCGGCGCTTCCCGCCGTACATCTGGCTGGCGAATCAGTACCGCACGCTGCGCCGCCTGGTCACTTATCCGACGACGGCCCGCGTGGGCGTGGTGGACTATGACGACTACTGGGACGCCAAAGCGCCCGATTCGATGGGCAGGCTGTCCCCTTTCCGTCGGGCGCGGGCGGAGGCGCTGGCCCGCATCATCGCGCCGGGCAGCCGGGTGCTTGACCTGGGCGTGGGCGACGGCGCGATCCTCAAGTATCTGGTGGATACGCGGGGCGTGGATGGCTACGGGCTGGACATCTCCCCGAAGGCCGTCGAATTCTGCCGCTCGATCGGGCTGAACGTTGACCTGGCCGACATCAACAAACCCATCGGCGCGGATATCGGCGGCCACTACGACGCGATCATCATGAGCGAGATCATCGAGCACATCCCCGACCCGGAGCGGCTGCTCGATTCACTGCGCGACCACGCCGACCTGCTGATCGTCAGCGTGCCCAACACCGGCTATCACCAGCACCGGCTGCGGCTGCTGCTGGGACGGTTCCCGCTGCAGTGGATCGTCACACCGGGTGAGCATCTGCGCTTCTGGACAGTGGTGGACTTCCGCTGGTGGGCGCGGCAGATGGGCTTCCGCATCGTGCATGAGGAGGCCTACCGGGGGACGCCGTTCCTGCGGAAGCTGTGGCCCAACCTGTTCGGGCAGGCGATGGTCTACGCGCTGCAAGACACGCGGGCAGGCCATGCGTGAACGGCTGTCCTCCCCACTCCGCAACCTGCTGCGCAGTAAATTCGTGCAGGACACGATCACGCTGCAGGCGGGTAAGCTGGCGCTGACCGCCATCAACTTCGCGACCTTCGCCATTGTGGCGCGGGGGCTGGGATCAGAGGCCTACGGTGTCTATCGGCTGGCGCTGACCATGCACGGCCTGCTGATGACCCTCAACCTGACCGGGCTGGGGCCGAGCACCATCACCCGCCTTTCCGAGGCCATCGGCGGTCATGACCGCGCCCGCACCCGCGATCTGATGGGCTTCTTCGTGCAGATGTCGCTGATCGTGGCGCTGATCGCCTCCGGGGCGGCCTTCACCTTCGGCCCGGCCTTCGCCGGGGCTTCCTACGACAACCCTTTCATTGGCGAGTTGATGCGCCTCTACACGCTGATTCTGTTCTTTCGCCCCATCTACAACCTGTCGCTGATCGCGCTGCAGAGCACCCGTGCCATGCGGCGCTACACCGCCCTGGAAAACGGGGCCAGCCTGTTTGAGGCGCTGCTGAAGATCGCCGCCGTGCTCCCTGGCGGCGGCCCGATGGGCATCATTGTGGCTCATCTGGTGGCGGCCATCGGCAGGGCGGGGGCGGGCATCTGGGTCTACCGCCGCCTGCAGCGCCAGCAGCCGGAGGTGCTGCCGACCGTGCGGGAAGTCATCACGGCAGCGCGGCGCAATTCCCCCCGCCCCTACTGGCGCTTCGGCGTGCTGCTGGCGCTGGACAAAAATCTGGCCGGGCTGTATACGCTGCTGCCGCAGCAGTTGCTGGGTATGTGGGCGGGCGAGGCAGCGGTGGGCTTCCTCAATCTGGGCCTGGGAGCGCTGCAGTATCCGGCACTGCTCTTCAGCGGCATCCTGACCAACCTGGCAGCCCGGCTGCCCGCTGCTGCAGGCAGCGGCGACTATGCCCGGCTGGCGGCGAACTTCCGGCGGGTGATGCGCTGGATTGCGCCGCTTGCGGTGGGAATGTACGGGCTGTTCGCGCTGCTTGCGCCGGTCGTTGTCTTCGTCCTGGGGCCGGAATACGTCCCGGCCACGCAGGTGATCCGCATCCTGTGCCTGTACGGGGCCGTCACGGCCATCGGCGGCATCTTCGGCCCGCTGTACCGCACGCTGCGCCTCATGCGGGCCATCCTGGCGGTGAAGGTCGCGGCGCTGGCGCTGGCGGCGCTGCCCGCCGCCTGGCTGATTCAGACGCAGGGCGCGGCGGGCGGCGCATGGGCGATCGATCTGGTCTATGCGATCGCGGTGGCGCTGACCATCGGGGTGACCTGGCCGCACCTGCGGCGGCTGGCGGAGCTGCAGGCACGGCCTGTCGGCGAGTAGGAGCAAGCGGAGACGGCGATCCAGTGGTGAGACAAAGAAGCGGCAAACACCACTGCGGGTCAGATAATCATGTGACCCGCTTCCCACAATGGGGGCAGTAAAACGGCCTGCGCTTCCAGAGGTGCTTTGTTTTGCACCTGTCTCGTCTGAAGGCGCTTTCGTCCCGGTAGACTGTGATCACGTATTGATGACAGCTACACAGCACGACGGTCGAGCCGATCAGCCGCTGGCGCGGATCATGGGGCGACAGATCGGGCGGCATCCGGTTGGCACGCATCTGATAAAAAACAGCACCGGCGTTCCGAACAGGCTTGCCGTGGCACACGATGAAGCGGATGTCCTCTTCGGAGAGATTCCGCTGCGCCGCCCGCCGAACCGCATGTTTACTCAGAAGGATATTCAAGATAAGCCTTGCTCCTTGCTGAATAATCGCCGCCCCGCTTTGTATTAATATAGTATAGATACGGGCAGAATCCAGGAAAATTTATGAATTTTTCACGGGGGAGTGACGGCAAGGGATTTGAGGCTCTTTGAAAAGCCCGGCTCATTCTCCGGCCATGATGCCCTCCGGACTACGCGCCTGTATTCACTCCAGCACGGCTCATTGCCTGGTCGGGGCGACCCCTGCCTATAACTGAATCCGGTACGGCGTGCCGTGCAGCTTTTCCGCGCCTGCACCCGTGATCAGGCAGCCGTCCTCAATGCGCAGGCCGTCCCCTCATGCATCCGGCGCTTTCCGGAACAGCGCTCCGACAATCTCAGAATGGCGCTGGAGCAGGTCCGGCTCCGCCTCAAAGCCAAGCTGATCATCCAGCACGCGCCGTGCTTCACGCAGCTCCGCCAGAGTCGGATTCTGGGGGGAAATGCCCAGATTGGCAAATACATCGTCGATCAACTGCCGTGTCATGGTATCCACATCGGCATCGGGACGCTCCCCCACACGGCGGCGGATAAATTCGCGATTGATGAGCAGGAAGCAGGCGACCATCCCCTCGCAGACTTCCGCCGGGGCCAGCGCCTCGCGGGCCTGTTTTTCCATCAGCACACGCTGTACCGAATCCATCTGACATTCTCCTTTCGCCGCGCTCCAGGAAACGCCCTACCCCTGCGGAGATGAATCGGTTAAAGTATCAGGAGCGTCGGCACGCATACAGTAAACCAGCGGATCTCTATGAAACTTCTAGTCCTCGCCTCATCGCTCGACCTGCAGCAGCCCTTCAGCAGCACGCCGTCCTGGTGGCAGCTTCTCAAGGGGCTGTACGAAAACGGCGTCGATCTGGTCGTGACCACCTATCAGGGTCCGGCCATCGAGTCGCTGTGGTGGCAGGCCGTGCCCAACCCCGTACGGCGGGAAGGTGACCTGTTCAAGGCGCTGCGGGATGCCGCGCGGCGGCTGCTGGGGCCGCCGAAGCCCGTCCAGGGCGGTGAGGCCGCAGGCGAGGGCCTCTCCGAGCGGCTGGTGCGCCGCGCCGCGCAGACGATCATCGCGCCACGCTGGCGGCGCTATCTTGACCGCCTGCTGACCGAACAACCCGACATTGACGCCGTGCTGATGCTGACCGTGCCGCTCAATCATCTCAACGGCGTGGCCCGCCACCTGATCAACAGACACGGTAAGCCGGTCTTCTATTACGACGGCGATCTCCCGGCCAGCCTGCCGCAGTTTCGCGGCTTCGCCACCGGCTTCCGCATCTATCCGGGGGCCGACCCCGGCGAGTATACGGCTATCCTGGGCAATTCGGTTGAGGGGCTGGACTACGTGAAAGCGCTGGGCGCACGGCACGTGCACACGCTGCAATATGCCGCCGATCCGGACGTCTGGGCACCGCTGGATGTGCCACAGGACATAGACGCTTTCTTCTACGGGCATGGGCGCGAGTACCGCGAGCGGTGGATACAGGCTATGATCGCGGAGCCGAGCCGGGCCATGCCGGAGCGGCATTTTGCCGTGCGCGGCACGAATCTGGGCGATCTGGGCCGGGCAGAGCGGCTGCCCTATCTCTCCTTCAGCAAGCTGCGGGAATATGCCTGCCGCAGCAGGCTCAACCTGGTCATCACCCGTGGGGCGCACGCCAGCGTTTACGCCTCCAGCAACTCCCGCCCGTTCGAGCTGGCAGCGCTGGGAGCCTGCATGATCAGCAACCCGTATAAGGGCGTCGAAGAATGGTTCGAGCCGGAGAAGGAGATCATCGTCCTGGCGAGCGAAGACGAGGCCACCGAGCGCATCCGCTGGCTGCTGGCACATGACGCCGAACGGGAACGCATCGGCGCGGCGGCACGGGCGCGGTTCCTCAAAGAACACACCTACCGCCACCGCGCCCGGCAGCTTATGGACATCCTGCAGGGCTATCTGTGAGCGGGATGCCGTGGCAGCGTCGTTGCCACGCCCTGCCGCGCAAGGTATAATGCGCCCGCTTTAGAACTGATCGCAGGGATTGGATGATATGCGCGGACAACGGGTCTTGGCGGTAGGGCTGGCGCTGCTGGTGGCGCTGGTGATGGCAATCGCGCCGGTGATGGCACAGGAAAGCGGCGGGCGCATCTGCGTCAGCGCCTTCCATGACACCAACGGCAACGGCATCCGTGAGGCTATTGAGCCGCTGCTGCCGGATGTGGTGGTCAACCTGCAGAGCGACCAGATGATCATCGTGGCCAGCTACCTGACCGACGGCCAGACGGAACCGCACTGCTTCGAAGGACTGGATGCGGGCAATTACATCGTGCAGTTTGCCGGGGCAGGCGTGCAGCCCACCGGGCAGGATTCCATCAGTGTGATACTGGCCCCGGGGCAGACGATCCCCGTCGAAGTGCAGTTCGGGGCGGTTCCCGCCGATGTGGCCGCCACGCAGGACGCGGCACCGGCAGCGACAGCGGGGGCCTCCACCCTGGCGGAAGACGAGGCTACACTCATCCGGCTGGCGCTGGCCTTTGGCGGCGCGGGCATCGTGATGATCGTGCTGGCGCTGATCGGCGGGATCATCTTCTGGACACGCTACCGCCGGGCATGATGGCAGCGTGTTCTTGAAC
>JALSTC010000827.1 GCA_026983935.1 Ardenticatenia bacterium | reverse complement strand
CCGGACAGAAGCTGTCCAGGCGTGATTGACATTCGGCGGTATATGGACGGGCCATATACCCTCAACAATGCTCAGGATTCGCTTTCACCGGCCTCGCGAATGCGCACGGTCCCGGCGCGAGATTGAATCCGCCGCCGAATTTTCACGGCCAGCTCCGCCCGGCGCAGTTCCTGCGCGATAATCGCCAGTTCGTCGGGCGGCGGGCCCTGGCGCATCAGCTCTTCTGCACGCCGCCGCGCTGCTTCTGCCAGCTCCAGATCAATCTCTTCGGCACGCTCAACGGTGTCCGCCAGGACAACGACCTTGTCCGGGCGAATCTCGACAATGCCGCCGTAAACAGCGAAAACCTCTTCTGTGCCGCCCTTCTTGACCCGCAGTTCACCAAAGTCCAGCGTGGTCAGCAAGGGTGTATGATGCGGCAGCACGCCAAGCACGCCCTCACTGCCGGGCAGCACCACCATGTCCGCATCAGGCTCATCCAGGATGAGCTTCTCCTGCGTCACAATTTCGACGTGTATAGGCATAAGAACCCCTCACTCGTCCGCCCTGGACTATGCTGGCTGGGCTTGCGTTTCCTTATAGCGTTCAAGCACATCCTCAATTGGCCCGGCCATACGGAACAGTTCCTCCGGCACGTGATCCAGCTCGCCATCAAGGATCATGCGGAAGCCCCGGATCGTATCCTTGATCGACACGTAGCGGCCTTCGCGCCCGGTGAACTGTGTGGCCACAAAGAACGGCTGGCTCAGGAACAATTCCACACGGCGGGCACGGGCCACGATCTGCTTATCTTCATCGGACAGTTCATCAACACCCAGGATGGCGATGATGTCCTGCAGGTCCTTGTAACGCTGCAGCACCTGCTGCACCTCACGGGCCGTGCGGTAGTGCTCTTCACCCACAATCAGCGGGTCCAGGATACGGCTTGTGCTGGACAGCGGATCCACTGCCGGGTAAATACCCTTTTCCACGATAGCACGATCGAGAGCGATCGTCCCGTCCAGATGAGTAAACACCGCAACAGGTGCCGGGTCGGAATAGTCATCCGCCGGCACGTAAACCGCCTGCAGCGACGTGATTGAGCCGGTCTTGGTGCTGGTAATGCGTTCCTGCAAGTCACCCATTTCCTGTGCCAGGGTTGGCTGGTAGCCCACTGCCGAAGGCATGCGCCCCAGCAACGCAGATACCTCAGACCCGGCCAGACTGAAGCGGAAGATATTGTCAATGAAGAGCAGCACATCACGCCCTTCATCACGGAAGTGCTCGGCCATAGTCAGGCCGGAGAGCGCCACACGCAGCCGCACGCCGGGCGGCTCATTCATCTGACCGAAGACCATTGACGTCTGGTTGATCACGCCGCTTTCGATCATCTCGTGATAGAGCTGCGTGCCCTCACGGGTGCGCTCCCCCACCCCGGCAAACACTGAAAAGCCGCTGTGTTCGGTCGCAATCGAACGGATCAGCTCCATAATGATGATGGTCTTGCCCGTACCCGCGCCCCCAAAGATACCGGCCTTGCCACCCTTACGGAACGGCGCGATCAGGTCAATGACCTTGATACCGGTCTCGAACATTTCCACCTGAGTGGACTGCTCTTCAAAAGGCGGCGCAGAACGATGGATCGGACTGACCGGCGCGTTTTCCGGGGCGGGCTTGCCATCAATTGGCCGCCCCAGCACGTTAAACATGCGTCCGAGGACGGCCTCCCCGACCGGAACCACAATCGGATTACCGGTGGCGAATGCCGGTGTGCCACGACGTAGACCGTCCGTCGTATCCATCGCGACCGTCCGCACCTGCTCATGCCCAAGGTGCTGCTGCACCTCCAGAATCAGATCGTCGCCCTCTTCACGGGGCACACGTACAGCCTCAAAGATTTCAGGAAGCTGGCCCAGTGGGAACGCCACGTCCACCACCGCGCCCATCACCTGTGTTACCTTGCCTTCAACTTCACTCATGAACAATTCTCTCCTCAAACCGCGAGAAGTGCCCCCGCTATCGGGCCCCATGCTCGGTCATCATGAATTCACGCTGCATATCTGCGACGATTCTCTCGGCCTGCCCACTCAGCGCCTCAACACCGCCGACAATATCCAGGATTTCGCTGGTAATGGCCATCTGGCGCGCCTTGTTGAAGCTCAACTGCAGGTCACCGGCCAGCGCCTCCGCATTTTCGGAGGCATTCCGCATGGCAACCATGCGTGCGGCATATTCACTGGCCAGGCTTTCCAGAATAGCCTGGTAAATCTGAAGTTCCGTAAAGCGCGGCAGGACCTCATCCAGAATAGCCGCCGCTGAGGGTTCATACAGATACTCACGGCCCTCCGTCGTCACCGTCGGTTCGCGCTTGACATACTCCATCACAGGCTGGTCGGTCGTCTGGAATGGCTGCAAAGGCAGCAGATTGACCACAACCGGTTTCTGCGTCAGCGTATTGATGAAATCGGTGTAGGCGATGAACACCTGATCGGCCTCACCGCTGAGGAATTCATCAATCACCGTCCGGGCGATCGGGATCACCGTCTGGATAGAAGGACTCGCTGGCAGGTTGCTAAACTCCGCCACAACCTGCTCCCGCATTCGCAGCAGTGTGTCACGCCCTTTGCGTCCAACCGTGATCCACCGCACGCCGCAGCCGTTCTGGGCACAGTGCGCCTGGACGAACTCCGTCGCCACACGAATGATATTGGCATTGTATGTTCCGGCCAGCCCTCTGTCGCCAGAAATCAGCAGGATGGCAATCGTCTTCACTTCCGGTCGGACGACAAGCAGCGGATGCAGCGGTGCCCCGTTGGTGCTGTTGCTCTGAGATGCCACATTGACCAGCACTTCCCACGCCTTCTGCGAGTAGGGGCGGCTGGCAAATGCCTGCACCTGCGCCTTCCGCGCCAGCGATGCCGACACGGCTTCCAGCGCACGGGTTACCTGGCCGATGTTTTTGACGCTTTTGATGCGTTTCTTGATATCACGTACATTAGGCATGATCGCCCCCTATTTATGCCCAGGCTGCGTTAAAGGAGGTGATCGCCTCTTTCAAACGTGATTCGATGTCGTCGGTCAGCTTCTCTTCTTTCTCAATGTCACTGATCAACTCGGAGTACTGGGTTTCCGCGTAGCGCAGGAAATCCTCTTCCCAGGCCTTGACCCGCTCCACAGGAATCTCGTCCAGATAGCCGCGTGTACCCGCGTAGAGCAGCATAATCTGATCCACCAGGGGAGTGGGACGATACTGCGGCTGCTTGAGAATTTCGGTCAGGCGACGCCCGCGCTCCAGCTTGGCCTGGGTTTCCTTATCCAGGTCCGAACCAAACTGGGCAAAGGCCGCCAGCGCACGGAAATTCGCCATGTCCAGACGCAAGCCGCCAGCCACCTGCTTCATCGCCTTCACCTGCGCGTCGCCACCGACACGGCTCACACTGATGCCGGTGTTCATGGCCGGGCGAATACCGGCATAGAACAGGTCGCTTTCCAGATAAATCTGCCCATCCGTGATCGAGATCACGTTAGTCGGCACGTAGGCCGCCACGTCGCCAAGCAGGGTCTCGATGATCGGCAGCGCTGTCAGGCTGCCGCCGCCGCGCTCTTCACTGAGCTGTGCGGCACGCTCCAGAAGGCGGCTGTGCAGGTAAAACACATCGCCCGGATAGGCCTCGCGACCGGGCGGACGACGCAGCAGCAGTGACACTTGACGGTATGCCCAGGCGTGTTTGGAGAGATCGTCGTAGACGGCCAGCGCATCTTTCCCGTTCTCCATAAAGTATTCGCCCATCGCACAGCCAGAATATGGAGCCAGATATTGCAAAGCTGCCGGGTCTGAAGCGGAAGCCACTACAACGATGGTGTAATCCATCGCGCCGTATTCTTCCAGCAAGGCCACAGTATTGGCTATCTCGCCCTTACGCTTACCAATGGCAACATAGATACAGATCAGGTCTTTGTCCCGCTGGTTGATGATGGTATCAATCGCCAGCGCCGTCTTGCCCGTCTGACGGTCGCCGATGATCAATTCGCGCTGACCACGCCCGATCGGTGTCAGCGCGTCAATCACACGGATACCGGTCTGAACCGGGCGAGACACGTTCTGCCGCTCGATCACCCCCGGCGCGATCCGTTCGATATTGTAATATTCGGTGGCCTCAATCGGCCCCTTGCCATCAATCGGATTACCGAGCGCGTCCACCACGCGCCCGATCAGCGCCTCTCCCACCGGCACAGAGGCGATGCGCCCTGTGGCGAAGACTTCATCACCTTCCCCAATATCGATGTAATCACCCATAATGATCACACCAACATGGTCGGATTCCAGGTTGAAGGCAATGCCGAGAACGCCATTGCTGAAGCGCACCAGTTCACTTGCACGGACGTTGGGCAGCCCGGCAACACGGGCAATGCCGTCCCCAACCTCGAGGACCTCCCCCACTTCGACCGCCTCGACCCCTGGCTTGAAGCCTTCAATTTGCGCCAGCAACGACCTGGTAATGTCGCTGGTTATATCTGCCATGTATTTGTCCTCCCAAAATAATCCTGGCAAAATACAGCACGAGCGGCGTGGTAGGCAGTTCTCACCACCGCCAGCAGTCTATTCTGATTGATGCTTTCCGCCAGAAAACGGGCGGCATTAAAGAACGGCCCGCGACGGCGTATTCGCCGCAAGTCTACCCTATGCGAGTGTATCTGTCCACTTCTTCACAATCAAAATGGATAGAATTTCCCTGTTTTACGCTTTACCGCCCGTTATTGTGATTCTCCGGGTCGCGGCCACCCAGCCGGGAGACCTTCCCACCGCTGCCCAACGCCACGCTGCGCTGATAAGCGGCCCAGATCGCCCGTGAAATCACCGTCCGCAGACCGCCCTTTTCAAGCTGGTAGAGCGCCTCGGCAGATGTTCCGCCAGGGCTGGTCACCTGGTTGCGCAGGCGAGCCGGATGATCGGATACAGCCAGGGCATATTCCACCGAGCCGCGCATGGTTTGCAGCACCAGCTTCTCCGCCACATGGCGAGAAAAGCCCAGATGGACGCCAGCGTCAATCATCGCTTCCATAAAAAGGAAGACATATGCTGGGCCGGTACCGCTGAGCGCCGTCGCCATGTCCAGATAGTCCTCTTTGTCCACGTAAACTTCCTCGCCCAGGGCCGAAAGGATAGCCTGCGCCTGGTCGCGCTGCTGCTTCAGCACCTCAGGCGTTGCCGTCCAGACGGTAATCCCCTGCCCGATTTTGGCAGGGGTGTTCGGCATGGCACGCACCACACGCGCATTGAGCAATCCTGTAGCAATCTTTTCGATTGGCACACCGGCCAGAATACTCAGCACAAGCGAAGAAGACGAAGCCCCTTCACGCACCTCCGGCAGCACGTCATCCAGCACCTGAGGCTTGATAGAGAGCACCAGCAGGTCTGCCTCCTCTGCAGCCTGAGCATTATCGGTCGTCCAGCGCACCCCATACTGTGCTTCAAGCTGCTCACCACGCTCTATACGTGGCTCCGAGACCAGAATCTGACCCGGCTCCAGCATTTCGCCACGCAGCAGGCCGCTGATGATGGCTTCCCCCATCATCCCTCCGCCGATAAAAGCAATCGTGAAATCTTTAAACAATTCGCTCCCTCCCTTGAAAAAGCCTTGCGGCCCGGGTCTTCGATGCATTCTACGGCGCGCTGAAATGCCAGCGTCTATCTGCCTCATCAATCCAGGCACGATTGACCGTAACGCCTGTGCCAACAGCCGAGGGGACATCGAGCGTGCTGTCCTCTGCATTGAGCACAAAAGGTGGATCAGCCACGTCCGGATTGTAATAACGGTTCGTGGCTGAAATGTCGCTGGGCAGCGTCACACCCGGCAGGGACGCCACAGCGACATTCTGCGCACGTCCGACCCCTGTTTCCAGCATCCCCCCGATCCACAGCGGGACGCCCTCGTCATAACAGACTTTGTGGACGGCGCAAGCTTCGTCCAGTCCGCTGACACGCGGCGGTTTGAGATTGATGATACGGCATGCCCCCAATTCCAGCGCCAGCCGGACATCATTGGCACACCGGATGCTCTCATCCAGGCAAATCGGCGTCTCTAACTGCGGCTGCAGCTTGCTGTGCTCATAAATATCATCATGACCCAGCGGCTGTTCCAGCATCAATAAATTAAAACGATCCAGCTTTTTCAAATGTTCGGCGTCATCCAACGTATAGGCACTGTTAGCATCCAGCATCAGCATGATGTCAGGATACGCGCTCCGCAC
>JALSTC010000826.1 GCA_026983935.1 Ardenticatenia bacterium | reverse complement strand
GTCCGCCTGTGACATGAAGACCGGCTCGCCCGCAGCGCACGCCCCGGCGAAAATCTCCGCCGCCTTGACGCACATCGCCGTGATGTTCAGCACTTCCACCGGAGTCTGCCCCAGCGCAATCAGGCCATGGTTGGCCATCAGAATCACCTTCGGCGCAGTGTCGTATTTTTGCATATACGCCCGCACGCGCTCCCGGATGGCCCGCGCCAGCGGCAGGCCGGGGTCCACATAGGGCACAAAGACCGACTCCGGGCCGCACAGCACGATCTCATCGGGAAACATGCGGTGAGCGGCGAACTGCTCCGCCCGGCTGCTGCACATGATGCGGTTCACGGCGACGGGGTGCGTGTGCCCGATGACGCTGACGCCGCATTCGGCCAGCAGCATGGCATGAAAACCGACTTCGACTGAAGGCCTGGCCTCTGCCGCGGGGTCGACTCTGGCCTCCAGCATGATCTGCTTCTGCTCGGCCAGGCTCAGCGGCGCGGGGTTGTCCAGCATCGCCAGAATGGGGGCCGCCCGCACGGCGACAAAGCCCTCCGGCCCGATGTTCACCATCTGCTGCCCACTGGCCTTGATCCAGAAACTGTCGTCGTCTATGCGGCAGGAGGTATTGCCCTCGCCGATGATGACGTAGTTATTCTGCGGCTGGCCCAGCGCACGGGTCATCTCTACCAGCGCATGTAAAGGATCGCTCATGATTGGACTTTCCGGGAAGTTGGTCAGGGGCACAGGCATTGTGCCCCTGACCGCGTACAGGTGTGAAGGAGGCTTTAGAAGTCGAAGTCGAAGATGTTGTCTTCGGTGTAGACGAAGGGCGGGCCAAGCAGGATTTCGCTGCCGTTGACAACCTGCAGCGTCCCCAGACGGCCAGCCTCAACCTCGGTATCGCCCGGCTGCAGCTCGCCATCCACAACAGCACGCATGACGTATACCGCCGCGTAGCCGAGGTCAACCGGATTCCACAGCACCACCGATTCCACACAGCCGTTTTCCACAAACGGCTTCATCTGGTTCGGCGTGGAGAGGCCAACGATGGCGATGGCTTCTTCCTCGCTGGGCGCGGCCACGTCTTCATCCGCGTCATCAGGCGAGCACAGGGCGGCCTGCTGCACGGCATCCGCCGCGCCGGGGAAGGCCACACTGGACATGCCGAACACGCCGTCCAGCTCTTCGCCGTAGCGGTTGATCAGCGCCTGGGTCTGCTGGAAGGCCAGGTTCTGGTCTTCCTGCGACTCGACCGTCTCCAGCCAGTTCAGGTCAGGGTAGCACTTCTGGGCATAGGCCCACATCTCGGAGATCCAGCGCATCTGGTTCGGCGCGGTGAAGGAGCTGGTCACGATGGCGAACGAGCCGTCGGGGCCGATTTCCTGCACCATGCTGTCCATCATCGCCTTGGCAATGCCGTTGAATTCGGCCTGGTTGACGAACCATTCGCGGGCGTCCGGCTCGGAGTTGGCGTCATAGCCGACCACATGGATGCCCTGTGCCAGCGCGTCACGCAGCACCGGTGAGATGGCGACCGGGTCATTGGCGGCAAACAGAATGCCATCCACGCCCTGGGTGATGTAGCGCTCGATGAACTCGATCTGCTGGACGATATCGCCCTCGGTCGGGCCATCGGTCGAGACATTCACATTGCCCAGTTCTTCGGCGGCTTCCTGCATACCGGCGGTCGTGGCGTTGAAGTAGCCAATGCCGATCAGCTTGGGAATGTCGATCAGGGTGATTTCCTGCCCGGCGAGGTCGGGTGGATCAACCGGCTGCCCGCCGTCATATTCCATCATCTCGGCCTCGGCTGCGCCTTCGGCGGGTTCTTCCGTCGCCTCAGGGCCAAAGCCCTCCGGGCACTCCAGCGGATTGACCGGCAGGTCATCCGAGCCGACCCAGCGCTCTTCTTCCTGAGAGGCCACCGGCAGCGCGAACAGCCCCATCAGCATGGACAGCAGCACAATCATAGTAACGGTTTTTCTTGACATTTGGGTTCTCCTCCCCAACTCGCGTAAGTTTGTTCTTTGCGAAAACAACTCATGCCGGTAAACAGCGGTATCCGATCTGCGTCAGTAGGCACCACCTCCTTCTCATCACTAAGCCGTCTCAGGAGCGAAAACGTCCGACCAGGTTGTTGATCAGGATGGCGAGAATTAACACGGCACCGACCATCACCGTCGTGGCATCCCCTTTGACACCGGACAGCAGCAGCCCACTCTTGAGCACCTGAATCAGAATCAGGCCGATGACCGTCCCGGCGATCGTGCCGGAGCCGCCGAAGATATCGGTACCCCCCAGCACCACCGCCGCGATCACGTCCAGCTCGATGCCCGTCCCCATATCGGAGCGCGTCGTGCTGACACGCGACGTGAAAATCCAGGCGGCCACACCGGACATAAATCCGGAGAATGTGTAGATGATCAGCTTGTAGCGGTCAACGGGGATGCCGGCAAAACGTGCGCCCAGCTCGTTGTTGCCAATGGCATACAGCCCGCGCCCGAAGCTGGTGCGGGCCAGCACGATCGCGCTGATGAGGATCGCCGCGCCCAGTATCCATATCTGCCAGGGCAGGCCCAGAAAATCCCCCCGCCCGACCTCATAAAACCAGTCCGGGAAGCCGCGTGCCGAGCGGGCCTGGCTGATGCCCAGCGCCATGCCGCGGTAGAGCGCCAGTGTCGCCAGCGTCATGATCAGCGGCGGCACGCCCACCCGCACGATGAACAGCCCGTTGACAAAACCGGCGATCATCCCGCTCAGGATGCCGATCGCGATGGCCAGCTCCAGCGGCAGCCCGGCATCCTGCCAGGCGAAGCCGAGGATGATGGCGCTCATCCCGAAAATAGACCCCACCGAAAGATCGATGCCGCCCGTGATGATGATGTATGTCATCGGCAGCGCCATCATGGCAACTTCAAACAGCAGCACCGCCTCCCGCGTGAGATTCCTGGCCGTCAGAAACCGATCCGACTGCGTGGAAAGCACCAGCATGGCGATGATGGTGATGATCAGCAGAATGCCTTCCTGGCTGATGACCAGCCGGGTCAGCCAGGCGCGGAGGCGCTGCCCGAAAGTCTCTGTCTGCAATGGCTGTTGTTCAACGGCTGCCATCTTTTAGCCTCTTCCTGAATACGACTGCCGACGCCGACGCAGCAGGTCCACCATCACCGTCACCAGGATCAGGATGCCCTGCACGGCCTGCAGCCAGTACTGAGAAACATCAACAAACTGCATACCAAAGCGGATGACGTGCAGCAAAATACTGCCCAGAGTCGAGCCGATGACCGTGCCCGTCCCGCCGAGGATGCTGACTCCGCCGACCACCGAGGCCGTGATGATGAACAATTCCAACCCCGGCGGCACGGTGGACTGAATGGCGTTAAACTGCGTGGCAAAGAGAATGCTGGCAATCCCCACCATCACACCGTTGATGATGAACACTTTCATGATGGTCGCCTTCTCGGAGATACCGGAGAGCCGCGCGGCTTCCCGGTTGCCCCCGACGGCGTAGATGGCCCGCCCGGTGGCGCTGTATTTCATCCACAGCGCGGCGAGTATCGTCAGGATGACCATGAAGTAAATCGGCACCGGCACGCCCAGCGGGGCTTGCTGCGCCAGCATAAAATCATCCGGCAGGTTGTAAATCCACACCCCGTTCGTCCACAGGATCAGCGCCCCCTTCAGGATGCTGAACATGCCCAGCGAAACCACAATGGACGGGATGCGCAGATAGGCCACCAGAAAGCCGATGAAGGCCTCGATCAGTGCACCCACGAACAGCGGCACGATAAAGGCGATCCAGAGCGGATAGCCCCCATCCTGTGCCCCGATGGCGATCTGACCGCTGATGGTGGCCAGCAGCCCGATCAATGACCCGACGGAAATGTCAATGTTGCCGGAGATGATGACCATCGTCATGCCGATGGCCGCCACCGCGATGTAAGAGCTGTTGTTGAGCATATCCAGCACGTTGCGCTGGGCCAGAAAGCGCGGATTGACCAGCCAGACGAAAATCGTCAGCGTCACAACCAGCAGGGCCAGCACCACATCCTGGTTGAAGAAACCCGACAGACGGGCACGGACGCCCGATCCGGCTGCTGCGGTAGTGGAGGCAGATTGGGTAGTTGCTGTCATCGTGCACTTCTTTCCATGACCAGGTGATTATTTTCCATCTGCGCACTCATCATCGCCGCTGCGATATTCTCCTGAGTCGCCTCATCACGGCTGAATTCCGCGACCAGCCGCCCCTCGCGCATCACCAGAATGCGGTCGCTCATCCCCAGGATTTCCGGCAGTTCGCTGGAGATCATCAGAATGGCGATGCCCTGCACGGCCAGCTCGCTCATCAGGCGGTGAATCTCCGCCTTCGCGCCGACATCAATCCCCCGCGTCGGCTCATCCATGATCAGCAGGCGCGGCTTGCTGGCCAGCCATTTGCTGACGACGACCTTCTGCTGATTGCCGCCGGAGAGCTTGGCGACGATCTGCTGGACGCTGGTCGCCCGGATGTTGAGCTGCTGAATGGCCTCCTGCGCCAGCGTTTTTTCCCGCGCAAAATCAATGAAGCCGCCGCGCGCCAGCTCCGGCAGGACGGCCATCGAGACGTTCTCGCGGATGGTCATCTCTTTGATCAGGCCCTGCGTGCCCCGATCCTCCGGCACATAGGCGATGCCGAGCTTCACCGCCTGAGCGGGGGTCTTGATCTCCACTTTCTGGCCGTTGACGAAAATCTCACCGGATTGAGCGGGCGTAATGCCGAAGATCGTCTGTGCCAGTTCGCTGCGCCCGGAACCGACCAGCCCGGCCAGCCCGACGATCTCCCCGGCGCGCACCTGCATGCTCACACCGCGCACGGACGGCCTGCGCCGCAGATCGCGCACTTCCAGCACCGGCTCCCGCACCTCGCTGGGCAGCTTGGGGAACAGGTTGTCAATCGTGCGGCCCACCATCATGCTGATCAGCTCATCCTCAGTTGTTTCGCTGACTGGCTTTGTGTCGATGTACTGGCCATCGCGCAGCACGGTCACGCGGTCGCCCAGTTCAAAGACTTCCTGCAGCCGGTGGCTGATGTAAATGATGCCAACCCCGCGCTCCCGCAGCAGCCGCACGATCTCAAACAGCCGCTCCACATCTGCCTCGGTGAGCGAGGCCGTCGGCTCATCCATGATCAGGATGCGGGCATTGATCGAAAGCGCTTTGGCGATCTCCACGCGCTGGCGGTTGCCGACGCTCAGCGAGCCGACCTTGCGGCGCACATCCATATCATGAATGTTGAGCGAGGCCAGGATTTCCTGTGCCCGGTCGAACATCTCCCCCCAGTTTATTTTCCTGAAAGGCCCGACCTGGCTGGAGGGGGCATGGCCCATGAAGATGTTTTCCGCGACGGTCAGCTCCGGATAGAGGCTCAGCTCCTGGTAGATGGTGGCGATGCCCCTTTCCGTCGCCTCGCGGGGGTTGTTGAATTCGACGGGCTGCCCATCAATACGAATCTCACCTGAGTCCGGCCTGTGCACGCCGGAGATGATCTTGATCATCGTGGACTTGCCCGCGCCGTTCTCTCCTACCAGGGCGTGAACCTCGCCGGGACAGATGTCAAAATGGACACCGTCGAGCGCCTGCACGCCGGGAAAACGCTTGCTGATGTTGGTCAATTGAAGGATCGGTTCCATAAGGATACCTTTATCGGATGACTGCCTTCCTCAATAATGCGCTGCGGCCTCTGTCGCAGCCTCCGGATCAGGTCGTTGTCAACAGCGCCTTGAAGCGCTCCACCTGCGCCTCCCAGGCGGCCCTATCGTCCGGCTCATAGACGGTCGTGCCCACCGTGCGGCTGAGCAGTTCCCGCCCCTGGGCGATGCTCTCCAGCTCCCCCAGGGCAATGTACTGCACGATGGCGTTGCCCAGCGCCGTGGCCTCCACTGGCCCGGCCACCACCGGACGCCCGATGGCATTGGCTGCCATGCCGCACAGCAGCCTGTTTTTCACCCCGCCGCCGATGATGTGCAGCCGCTCCACACGGCGGCCCGTCAGCGCGATCAGGCGCTCCAGCACCACGCGGTACTTCAGCGCCAGGCTCTCATAAACCGTCCGCATCACCTGCCCGACGGTTTCCGGCACAGGCTGCCCGCTCCGGCGGCAGAACTCCCGGATGCGGGCGGGCATATCGCCGGGCGGCAGGAACATGGGATCGTCCGGATCGATCAGGCTGCGGAACGGTTCGGCCTCAGCGGCCAGCGCCGTCAGATCGTCATAGCTGTAGGTCATCCCCTCGG
>JALSTC010000825.1 GCA_026983935.1 Ardenticatenia bacterium | reverse complement strand
CCCCACCTTCAGGCGTGGGGAGTGTCACAGTGGCTCCAACCGTGCAGTGAAGTGGCGCAGGAACGGGGCCTGCCAGACAATACGGTAGCCCCGAATATCCTCCCGGCGGGCATTCACCCGCGCAATGACCTCGATCACATAGTCAATGTGGCTCTGGGTATACACACGGCGTGGAATGGTCAACCGCACCAGCTCCAACGCCGCTGGTTCTTCCGTCCCATCCTCACGCGGACGTCCGAACATCATCGAGCCGATTTCCACCGGCCGAATCCCGCCCTCACGATAAAGTTCTACAGCCAGCGCCTGTGCCGGATACTGTGATGACGGAATCTGCGGCAGCATCGCCCTGGCATCAATGTACACAGCATGGCCACCAGGAGGCTGAACAATAGGCACCCCCTCAGCCGTCAGAGCTTCAGCAAGGTATTCGGTTGAGCGGATGCGATAGCGCAGATAATCTTCGTCGAGCACTTCACGCAGGCCCTGAGCAATGGCCTCCATGTCATACCCGGCCAGTCCCCCATAGGTTGGGAAGCCTTCGGTCAGAATCAGCAGATTCCGGCACTGCTGCGCCAGGTCGTCATCATTGAGTGCCAGAAAACCGCCGATGTTGGCCAGACCATCTTTCTTGGCCGACATGGTGCAGCCGTCTGCGTAGGAGAAAATTTCCTGCGCGATCGCCAACGGCGTTTTGTCCGCGTAGCCTTCCTCGCGTATCTTGATAAACCAGCTATTCTCCGCAAAACGACAGGCATCGATAATCAGGGGGATACCGTTCGCGTGGGCAATTTCGCTGACCGCCCGAATATTCGCCATACTGACGGGCTGCCCACCGCCAGAGTTATTGGTCAGAGTCAGCATGATCATGGGAATACGCTCTGCGCCGACTTCTTCGATTGTCTGCCGCAAAGCGTCAAGGTCCATATTCCCCTTGAACGGATGAATCACTCCCGGCTGGCGGCCCTCCGGGATCACCAGGTCGCGCGCCTCAGCGTGAGTATATTCGATATTGGCGCGGGTCGTGTCAAAATGCGTATTGTTCGGCACAACCTGTCCGGCCTGCACTGCCGTGGAAAACAGGATGCGCTCCGCGGCACGGCCCTGATGTGTGGGGATCACATGTTTGAAGCCCGTGATTTCTTTGACCACAGCTTCCAACCTGTAAAAAGAACGAGAGCCAGCATAGCTCTCGTCCCCGATCATCATCATGCCCCACTGGCGGGCTGACATTGCGCCCGTGCCGCTGTCTGTCAGCAGGTCAATCAATACGTCTTCGGCATGCAGCAAGAAAAGATTGTAGCCAGCTTCACGCAGGGCCTGCTCACGATACGCCGGCGTAGTGAACTTGATCTGCTCGACCGTCTTCACACGGAACGGCTCGATAATGGTTTTGAAAGTCGGGTCCATGCACTGATCTCCTTCAGATTGGGTTGTTACCTGAGCATTTTATCTGTTCCGGCTAAAGGCCGAACCAGGCACAGAAATTGACGGCATCGGGAGTGCCGCAGGTGGATAATGAATAGATGACTACGGCGATAAATCCGCAGAATCCAATCAAGAGTATCGCCAGCACCAGACATCCGCACCACGCCACCGGGCCGCCGGTCAACACATGAAAGAGAAATTCTACAAACGCTGAGATAATCGAGAACAGCCCGGAAAGAAGCGGCAGAATAAACGAAAGAACAAGCCCCCCAACACAAAGTGCAGCAATCACTGCGATAACTGTCAGAACCTGCGGATCTGCCGTCATTGCTCCCCCATTGTCTCTGACGGATGAATCGCCCAGCCCTGCTCCAGAGCAGCCGTGCGCAACTCATCATCTGGATACACAGCCACCGGGCGGCCTACGGCTGCCAGCAAGGTCGAGTCGGAATAACTGTCTGCATAGGCCACGCAGTCCCCAAGTGAAATGTCCGGATATCGGTCTGCAAGATGTGTCCGGACAAAATCCAGTTTGCGAGGCCCAACACAGCTCACCCCCTGGATATGTCCTGTAAGCACACCCTCCCGAATCTCAAGAGCTGTCCCCAGCCAATCATCCGCCCCAAGATGCCGGGCAATCTGCTGCAGCACATCAGAAAACATGGTGGAAACCAGAATCACCACGTGTCCAGCTTCTTTATGCTGCTTTAACAGCGCAATCACATCCTCCCGATACTGTGGCAGGAGATAGTCTGCTGCAATCCATTCTGAGAGTTCGGTCAACTGTTCAACAGACCATCCGCGCAGCAATCCAGCCAGCCCGCGCACCCAATGATCACGAAAGGCTGTCTCGCTCCTGATATATAGTCGCCGCAGCACCAACTGCGGAATGGCACGCATATACAGTCGGCGCACCTGCCAGCGGCTCACAGCAGGATAATCCAGAATGCCGCTCCAGACATGGCCATTGACCAGAGTCCCATCTACATCAAACAACGCAGCCCGAATCAAGAAGGCCTCCTTCACACTTCCACCAAAACAAACACCCGGCTCTGAGTATTTAGTGTATCCGCCTCAGAAGCCGGGTGCAAAACCAGCCAGGGTGCAAAATCAGCCCTGCCCTTTAGCTTCGCGCGCCTCCATTTCCATACGCACCAGCTCACGCCGCAGAATCTTGCCCACCGTGGACTTGGGCAGTTCGTCCACAAATTCATAGCGCGAGGGAATTTCGTATCGTGCCAGGTCTTTGCTGAGAAATTCCATCAATTCCTCTGGTGTGACGGTCTGGCCAGGCTTGAGCACAATCCAGGCCTTCAGCGCTTCCTGGCCTTCCTTCTCCGGATTCGGGTGTGGAACTGCTGCAACGCCAGCTTCCAGCACCGCAGGATGCGCCATCAGCTTATCTTCCACGTTGCGCGGATAGACATTAAAGCCACCGATCAGGGCCATATCTTTCTTGCGGTCTACAATGTAAAAGTAGCCATCCTCGTCCATGCGGGCGATGTCACCGGAAAAGAACCACTTCTTCCCTTCAGCATCCTCACGCAGGGCGTTAGCTGTTTCGGTCGGCATGTTATGGTAGCCGATCATCATCTGCGGGCCGTGCAGCGCCAGCTCACCAACTTCACCGACCGGCACATCTGTCTCACCGTCATCAAGGCTGACGATACGGCACTCCACGTCCGGGAACGGCAGCCCAATTGAGCCGGTGCGATTCTCCCCACGCAGTGGATTGGCATGGGTCGCGGTCGGCATTTCGCTCATCCCGAAGCCTTCCAGCAGTTTACCGCCGCTCAGTTCCTCGAAGCGCTGCTTAGTCGAAGGTGGCAGCGGCGCGGAACCACTGATGCAGGCGCGGATGGACCGAAGACTGTACTCCCCGCTCAGCACCTTCGGGTGGTTGTTGATGGCGTTATACAACGCAGGCACGCCCATAAACAATGTGGGCTTGTACGTGTGTATGTTATCCAGCACATCATCAATGTCACGCGCATTGGGCACAAGCACCATTGAGGCAGCCATAGACACGGCGAAGCTCATCACTGCGACCATGCCGAACACGTGGAACATCGGAATCGCAGCGAGAAACACTTCATCCTCGGGTCTGCCAGGTATATCCGCAGACAGCCAAGCGCGGCATTGAAGCGTGTCAGCCACCAGTGCCCGATGCGTAGACATGGCTGCCTTAGAAACACCTGTTGTGCCGCCAGTGTACTGGAACAAGGCCAGGTCGTCCGGCTGCACGTCCACGCTGGATTTCTTCCCTGCATAGCGGGCCAACAAGTCCTGCAGCCAGTGATCCTCAGGCCTCTTCTCAATGGCATGACCGTCTTTCTTCTCACGCGCCACTGTAAACAGAAGCTTTGCCAGCGGCGGTAGGTACTCTTTGATATTGGTCACAATGACCTGTTTAACATCAGTCTGTGGCTGAATCTGTTTGATGGTGTTGTAGAACAGACTCAGTGTGATCACAAACGTTGCCCCGGAATCGGCGATCTGGTGCTGCATTTTACCGGCGGGATAAGTGGGATTCGTGGCCGCGACAACGCCACCCGCTTTCAACGCCCCATAAAATGCAATGACAAACTGCGTGCAGTTGGGCATGACCAGCACTACCCGGTCACCCTTCTTGAGACCAAGGTCTACCAGCGCAGCAGCCAGGGCATCAGAAGCAGCATCCAGCTCTTTGTAAGATATAGTGGCGTGCTGGCGACCGAGTAAGGGAAGCCGGGCAGAAGTCAAACAGGCAACTGCGTCAGGATGCTCCCGTGCGCTCTCCTGGAGCAGTCCAAACAATGGAATCTCCGGGTAGTCGAGTGTAGCCGGCACCCCGGGATCATAGTTCTTGAGCCAGGGTTTATCGCTGTATTGAACCATTTTTTTGACTCCATATGACAAAGAATGAATGTCTCTACAATCCATTCATAGCTGCTGGAACTTAGCTGAGTGAATCGACCCCCTCTGATCGCATTATAGCATAATTACGCTTTTTCTCTCCGTGCTTAGGTGCTGTTCCTTTCCCCTGCCAATGCCGCACGCCAGTAGTCCGGCATTTTGGTCACCTGGCCCTGGTGGTTGACGCAGATGTGCTTGGTATATCCCGTCACCAGCACGGTTTTTGTCTCGGCATCCACAATCTCGTAGCCAAAAACCACTGAGCGGCTCTTCAGGTCTTCAATCCAGCAGCGGGCAGTAAGCAGCTGCGCATATCGCGCCGGCACTTTATAACGCGCATGCACTTCGCTGACTGTCAGCCAGTAACCGCTGCGCTCAAACTCCGCGTAGTCCACACCGCGCACACGCGAGTAATGTGAGCGAGCCTCTTCAAAATACACAATATAGCTGGAGTGATGCACGATCCCCATGGCATCCGTTTCAGCGTAACGGACGTGAAACGAATTCTCCGACACAAAACGATCTGATGGTGCCATCTCTTCCCCTTCGCTCAACGGCTTTGCGGAACAAAACTTCTACAACACATCTTCCTTCGCCAAAATTTCGCGCAGCAGGGCCTTGCGAGCCGCACCGCCCAGTGTTTCCAGTCTGCGCAGCCCCAGCGGATCAATCACCTCACGCAGCAGACGAAGCTCTTCTGTCGTCGGTGGAGGTGTTTCATAAACATCCGGCGCAATCATCAATTCGAATCCAGTCTTGGCCTGGATTCGTTCAACACTGACGCCGGGATGACAGGCAAACAGGCGCATCCGGCCATCCACCCAGTCAAACTGCCCCAGGTTGCTCAACAAATAGACAGGTCCGCGCCCATATCTGCGTCCTGCGGAATACCCCAGCCCGCTGACAAAATCAAGCTTCGAGACAAATACGGCCCGTGAATGACGCGGCACATAGAGGTGCATGTTGTCAGAAACAACGCTGACATCAGGAATGCCCCCCGTACCCGGCAGGCGCATTCTGGGATGGCGGTAATCTTTGCCAATAGCAATGTTGTTGAAGCTACCGTGCGCATCGACCTGTGCCGGGCGGAAATATTCTATCGGGTACAGCCTGGGCAGCACATCGGCCACAACTGTGACGAAGCCAATTGTTGTCAGCGCTTTGTCCAGCCAGAGTTCCTCCGCTCGCGCCAGCCCCAGTATAGCCCAATCCTGGCAGAACCCCTGCCCTATTGCCGATGCAAACCGCAGGTCAGGGGCATGGGTGAGCTTGGCCAGAAGATAGCCCGCCACTACCAGCGGCGTGGCTATCCCTTGCACTGCAATATCGCCGTTACGGATGCGGCGAGCAATGCACACCGACATCAGTTCATCAATGGTATATTCCGCTGTGCCCCCCACTACTCCTCCCCGGCTATGAGTTACAAAGCGTATTCCCGATAGACTGCAAGAATAAGACCATGTGCCCGCTACACGGCCGATCAAGGGGCAGGCTGAGCCACAGCAGCCGCTTGCAGCACCTCAATGGCAGCCAGTAACTGCTCATCCTCGGTCGTTGCATCGTCCTGCTGTACTGCGATATCAGGGGTAAGTCCCTCGCCCTGAATAGAGCGATCATTGGGTGTATACCAGCGTGCGATTGTCAGGCGTACACCGCCCCCATTGGAAAGCTGCCGCGATGTCTGCACCGAACCCTTCCCAAAAGTCGTCGTGCCAACGATGACTGCACGCTCCAGGTCTTGCAGTGCCCCGGCGACAAGCTCCGCACCGCTGGCGCTTCCTTCATCGACCAAAACAACCATGGGCACGGTTGGTGCCGACGGATCGCCATTGGCTTCATAGACACGTTCGTCGCTGCGGAAGCGCTCCGTCAGAATCACGCCGTCTGTGATGAATTCGCTGGCAACATCCACCGCTGTTGAGAGGAAGCCGCCTGGATTCCCGCGCATG
>JALSTC010000824.1 GCA_026983935.1 Ardenticatenia bacterium | reverse complement strand
CAACCGCAGGCAATGAGCCTCTTCTCGCCACCAGATCGGCGGACAACCTGCCGGGCCGGATTGCGGCGTGCAAAGTGCCGCGCTGCGCTATAATGGACGGCGTGCGCAGCCTCACCCAGGTGGATGCCTCTACCCATGAATCTCGCCCTGGTCCATGACTGGCTGAATCAGGTCGGCGGTGCGGAGGACGTGCTGGCCGATCTGGCTCGCCTGTACCCCGACGCCCCGATCTATACCAGCATCTACGCGCCGGACAAAATGCCCGCCGCTTACCGCGAGTGGGACATCCGCACGCTGTGGATGGATCGGCTGCCCGGCATCCATGACCACCACCAGCCCTACCTGCCGCTCTATCCGCTGGCCTGGGGCGGCCTTGACCTGTCCGGCCATGACGTGATCCTGAGCAACAAGAGCGGCTTCTGTCATGGGGTGCAGCATGACGCGCACACGCTGCATGTCTGCTACTGCCTGACACCGACGCGCTACATCTGGCAGTTCGAGTCCTACGTGCAGCGGGAAGGGCTGAGCGCGGCACAGGTGGCCGTCCTGCGCCCCATCATTCGCCTGCTGCGCGGTTGGGATCGGCGGGCGGCGGGCCGCGTGGACCACTTCATCGCCATCAGCACGGCAATTCGGGAGCGCATCCAACGCTTCTATGGCCGTGAGTCGACGATCATCTATCCGCCGGTGGAGACCGCCCGCTTCACGCCCGCCCCGCCGGACGAAATCGGCGATTACTATCTGGTCGTCGCCCGCCATGTGCCGTATAAGCGCCTTGACCTGGCCGTGCGGGCCTGCTCGGAACTCGGCCTGCCGCTCAAGGTCGGCGGGCGCGGGCGCGACACCGAACAGTTGATGGCAATGGCCGGGCCGACGGTCGAATTCCTCGGCTATGTGGCCGACGATGACCTGCCCGACCTGATGGCGCACTGCCGCGCTTTCCTGTTCCCCGGTCTGGAAGACTTCGGCATCACCCCCGTACAGGCGCAGGCGGCAGGCCGCCCGGTGATCGCTTTCAAGGGCGGCGGGGCGCTGGATACGGTCATTCCCGGCGTGACAGGTGAATTATTTACAGAACAGACGGTGGACAGCTTGAAAGCCGTGCTGCGCAGCTTTGACACGGGCCGCTACGATTCGGCCCGCATCCGGGCGCATGCGCTGCGCTTCGATGCGGGCATCTTCGCCCGGCAGATCACGGCCTACGTCCAGCAGGCATGGGAAGATTTCCAGGCGGGGCAGAAGCGGCGCTGAGGCCGCTGCCCATCCCCGCTATGAATTGATCGGCTGAAAGGAGAGGAACGGCGCGGGAACCCAGCCCTCACGCAGGCCTTCGCCCTCCGCGCCCACGATGCGCACCATGTAGAAATCGAGCACCGGATTCGGCTGGTAGAGCACAATCTCGACCTCGGCTCCATGCGGGGCGCTGGTGACCACCGAATGCCGCAGGTGGCTGTCATAAAGCAGCACCTCCGGCTGCACCATCTCGCCTTCGTAGATGCCGTTCAGCCAGGCCCGGTTATCGCTGTTACCCCACTGAATGGGAATGCCGCACTGCAGCGGATCGGGATTATCGGGGAACGGCAGTTCCGGGACGTCCGGATCGCGCTCAATGGTCACGATCGCCACTTCCGGCGTGGGCGATGGCAGCGGGGTCGGCGTCAGAGTCGGCGCAGCCGCTCCCGCGCAGGCCGACAGCAGCAGCGCCGCTGCCCATAAAATCGGCATCAAATGGCGTTTTGTCGGTTTCTTCATCATCCCGCTGCGCTTTCATGATAACTGCCAACTGACAGGCTCCCGGTGACGATATAATATTGACGTGCCGTGCGATAACCGTCTTACCGAAAAATCAGCGCGAAAGCCCCCGGCTTCAGGCGTGGGGAGCGTCACCACGAAGAAGGACACGATGAGCACTGAACAGGCCGTGCTGGAAGGACACATCGCCATTCAGGCCGCGCTCGACTCCGGCAGCCGCGAAGTGCGCACGATCTACATCGACCGCACCCGGCGCGACAAACGCGGACACCTCGCCCGGCTGGCACAAAGCGCCGCCGACCTCGGCGTCCGCGTCGCGCGCGTGCCGCCGGACGTGATCGCCAGCCACACGACCGGCCAGACACACGGCGGCGTGATCGCCCTGGTCGGGCCGCGCCGCTTCGTCCCGCTGGCCGATCTGCTTCCCCCGGCAGGGCCGCCCTTCATCGTCATGATTGACGGCGTGGAAGACCCCTTCAACTTCGGGCAGGCCATCCGCGCCATCTACGCGGCGGGCGCGGACGGGCTGGTCGTGCGGCCCCGCAACTGGATGAGCGCCGCCGGGGTGGTCGCCAGGGCCTCGGCGGGCGCATCGGAACGCATCCCGACGGCCATCGCGGAAACCGCGCTGGAAGCCGCGGCTTTCTTCCGGGAGCGCGGCCTGATCATCGCCACGACCGCCCGTAGACGGGCCACACCACTTTATCAGGCCGATCTGACCGGCCCCCTCTTTCTGCTGGTCGGCGGGGAGAAACGCGGCATCACCCGCTCTTTCCTGGAGCAGGCAGACGTGGTGCTGGCGATCCCCTACGGGCGGGCGTTCGCGCAGTCGCTCGGCACGACCGCCGCCGCCGCCATCCTGGCCTTCGAGGTCATGCGCCAGCGCCGGGCGTGAGCGCCTGCGCTACCCGTACCGGGCGGCAAAAAAACGGGCGTAATATGCCGGCCATCTGGCCCCCGGCGCTCTCTGGCGCAGGTCCCCGTCGGCCATGACAATGAGGTAGATCAGCTCGCTTTTCGTGAAACTCACCTCCAGCAGCGTGACCAGCCGCTCATAGAGATAATCCGCGTACCATATCGGCCATTCCGGGTCCACACCGCCGCTGTCCGCAAATGCCGCATGATGCGCCTCGCCCGTCTCCTGGAACAGCGCCGTCAGTTGTTCGATAATCGTCTCCATCCGGTGACGTCCTTTCGTCTGAACCGCTGCCGCACACCCGGAGTATACCGCCGACCGGGCCGCGCAGCAGAAAAACGTTTTCCTTACACATGGTGCTGATTACTTATACTGGTTTGCGTTTATTTTCGAATCATCTTATGGTACAATGGGCCTGCAAAGGCAATCGGTTACTAAGTATTCATCAGGGACGGCAAAACATGGAAGGCTGGGCCGGAAAAATTCTGGATATCAACCTGACAGACGGGACGGTGAACACCCTGCCGCTGGACATGGACATGGCCCGTCTGTTTCTGGGCGGGCGCGGACTCGGGGCCAGACTGCTGTGGGACCTGGTCGGCCCGGAAGTCGAACCGCTCTCCCCGGACAATGTGCTGATCTTCGCTGCCGGGCCGCTCACGGCCAGCGGCTCCCAGACCAGCAACCGCTTCTCCGTCAGCACCAAAAGCCCGCTGACCGGCACCATTCTGGACGCCAACAGCGGCGGCTGGTGGGGCATGCAGTTCAAGCGCACCGGCCATGACGCGATGATCGTGCGCGGCAAAGCCGCCGCCCCGGTCATGATCATCATCAACAAAGACGGTGTCGCCATCGAAGACGCCGCCCACCTGTGGGGTAAAACAGTCTCGGAGACGACCGCCGCGCTGGGACAGAACAACAACCGCCGCAATGTGCTCTGCATCGGCCCGGCGGGCGAGAATCTGAGCCGCATGGCCGCCATCATGAACGACGGCACGCGCTCGCTGGCACGCGGCGGGCCGGGCGCGGTTATGGGCAGCAAGAACCTCAAGGCCATCGTGGTCGAAGGGCATGAGCGCAACAAACCCCATGATCCGGAGCGCTTCCGTTTCATGCTCTATGAGACGGGCAAGCTGATCAAAGCCAGCCCGCTGACCTCGCAGGCGCTGCCGCAGTTCGGCACGGCGGTGGTGATGAACGTCGTCAACGAAATCGGCGCGCTGCCGACGCGCAACTTCCAGGCCAGCCAGTTTGAGCACGCCGAGGCCATCAGCGGTGAGCGAATGCGCGATACCATTCTGGTGGATAAACACGCCTGCTGGGCCTGCCCCATCGCCTGCACGCGCCTGACCAGGACCAGCCATGCCGAGGGCGAAGGGCCGGAGTATGAAACCACCTGGGCCTTCGGCGCACAGTGCGGCGTTGACGACCTGGAAATCATCGCCGAGGCCAACTATCTCTGCAATGATCTGGGGCTGGACACCATCTCCACCGGCAGCACCATCGGCTGCGCCATGGAAATGGCCGAGCGCGGCGTGCTGGATACCGAACTGCGCTTTGGCCGCGCCGACCTGCTGCATGACGCCATCCGCGACATCGCCTACCGGCGAGGACTGGGCGATGAAATGGCCGAGGGCAGCTACCGCTTCGCCGCCGCACACGGCGTGCCCGAACTCTCGATGAGCGCCAAGAAGCTGGAACTCCCCGCCTACGATCCACGCGGAATGCAGGGCCAGGGGCTGCTGTTCGCCACGTCCAACCGGGGCGGCTGCCATATGCGCGGCAACATGCTCGGCCCGGAAGTGCTGGCGCTGCCCCGCCTCATTGACCGCCTGGCAAGCCAGGGCAAGGCCGGCATCGTCGCCACACACCAGGACTCGGCGGCGGTCATTGACAGCCTGGTGCTCTGCAAGTTCACCAACATGGCCGTTGCGGAGGAATACTTCGCCCGCGTACTTTCTGCCATCACGGGCATCGAATTCACCGCCGATGATCTGATGCGCGTCGGGGAGCGCGTGTGGAATCTGGAGCGGCTGTATAATCTACGTGAGGGCTTCACCCGCGCCGATGATACCCTGCCGGAGCGCCTGCTCAAGGAACCCGTGCCCGACGGCCCCAGCGCGGGATACGTGGTCAATCTGGACCCCATGCTGAAGGAATTCTACGAATTCCGGGGCTGGGACGAAAACGGCGTGCCGACGCCGGAGAAGCTCAAAGAACTTGAACTGGATACACTGGCTGCAGAGGTGGAAGGAAGCGGAGCATGATTGATCAGCGCCTCTATGAACAGTTCCGAGACATCGGGCGCGATATTTACGTCGGGCAGCTCACCAGCTCACACGGCGGCAATATCAGTGTGCGTGTAGGCAGCCGTGTGATCATCAAGCGGCGGGGGGCACAGCTTGGCCGCCTGAAGCCGGAAGATTTCGTCGAAACCAGCCTCTACCACACCGACAGCGGCATCACCCGCGCCAGCACCGAACTGATCGTTCACCGCGCCATTTACCAGAAAACCTCCGCGCTGGCCGTCATCCACTGCCACCCGCGCACGGCCATCGCCCTGAGCCTCAGCCGCGATGCGATCATCCCCATTGATGTGGAAGGGTCCTACCTGCTGCATAAAGTGCCGGTCGTTTCCAGCGAATATTCTTCTGGCTCCCAGGAAATGGCCGACGTGATTTCCGACGCCCTGCGCGAATACAAGATCGTGATGATGCGCGGGCACGGCTGCTTTTCCACCGGCCAGACGCTGGAGGAAGCCTTCCACTGGGTTTCCGCGCTGGAAGAAGCCAGCGATATCATTCTGGAAGCGCACCTGCTCGGCGAGGAACGCATCGAATACCGCAAGCACAGCGAAGCCTACAGCAAGTGGTAGCCACTGCCAGGCATGAAAGGGCATCATGATCGCGCAGGGGCGGGTTGCCAGACCCGCCCCTGCCGTGTCGTGCGATGCTCATCCCGGCGAACCGCCCCCTCAATCGGCGCTGACGGCATGGGCCATGGTGGTCATCAGGCTGATGTTATGCGTCGTGCTGTACATGCGCGAATACTGCACCACAATGGGCACATCGGAGCGGATGCGCGCACCGTAAGGCGTGTCATACGGAATCCGATAACCGCCGATCTGCTCCGGATCATCCAGCCGTATATGAGCGCTTCGTTTGGCCGGGACGGTCACCGCGACGTTCTCTATCGGGTCACGGTCGGCAAAATAGAAGTCAATCTGCAGATGGGCATCTTCCCCCGTGACGTTCAGGATGCAGAACGCCTCATGGTTGACATAAGCCGGGTCATCCCCGACCGGCGAAGGCAGATACCCATCCGGAATAAACCACAGTCGCGCCCCGTCAGCATTCATATGCCTTCCCCCTTGCTACGCGCCTTTCGCCATCACACAAAACGCTCGCGCCGGTAGGCTTCATCAGGCCGCCGGTAGATGTGCATCACGTCCGCCTGTGACATGAAGACCGGCTCGCCCGCCGCGCACGCCCCGGCGAAAATCTCCGCCGCCTTGACGCACATCGCCGTGATGTTCAGCACTTCCACCGGAGTCTGCCCCAGCGCAATCAGGCCATGGTTGGCCATCAGAATCACCTTCGGCGCAGTG
>JALSTC010000823.1 GCA_026983935.1 Ardenticatenia bacterium | reverse complement strand
GTAAAGCGGCGTGCTGCCCAGCCGGGCGATGACTTCCGGGGCGGGGTGGCCATAGCGATTCCCCGGATCGACCTGAACGACGGCGACTTGAGGGGCGACAGCAGTTAGAAAAGTCTGGCTGGAAACACGAGCCGAGCCATGCGAAGGCAGTTGTAACACCACGGCATGCAGCCAGCGGCTGCTGTCTACCAGCGCTGCTTCTGCCGATTCACTGAGATCAGGCGTAAGCAAGAAAGAGGCTTCGTCGTAGCGCAGACGCAGTACAAGCCCGGCATCGTTCGGGTCGCTGTCAGGGGCGGGGGGAGTTGGAGGATGCAGAATATCCAACTGCACACCATCCGAGGTCTGGATTGTGTATCCGGCATAGACCGAGATCGTGGGGATATCGTGCCTGGAGAGGGCCTGAGTCAGCGCCAGGAAGTTTTCTGTCTCGGACTGCTGGCCGTTGGTCAGGGCCTGATCAATGTGATAGCGCTCCAGTACGGCAGGAACGGCGGCGATTTGCGCGTCCTTGGGCTGGGTCAGGATCAGCAGCGCAATGTCGCGGTCCCAGAATGGCATGTGATCACCGAGGGCAGTTAGCAGGCGAGTTGGATAACGCCCGCCGTCAATGAGGATATGTGCTCCTGCGGGGGTCTGAATCAGAACGGCATTGCTGTGGCCGCTGTCCAGAAAAGAGACGTGCAGCAGACCATCCGGCAGGGAGAATGCCGCCAGCCAGAGGATGACTTCGGTGATCAACCCGGCACTCATGATGAGCAGGACAGCCCCCCGGCTGCGTAGAACAGGGCCAACCCTGCTCAGCCAGGCCGGTTGTGTCCCTCGCAGAATGGCCCACAGCAGTATTCCCACGAAAAACAGCACGACAATCCGTCCATCTACATAAGTGGCGAACGAGGCGCCGGGCAAGCGTGCAAAAAAGCGCACGACTTCTACCGTCCATGTCAGGAACAGCCATGACGCCCAGTAGAGCGGCAGGGCCAGCGCCGGCATTACCAGTCCGATCAGTGTCGCTGCGCCGCCCAGAATCAGCAGCGGGGTCTGTACTGGCAGGATCAGGAAGTTGACCACGAATGATGCCGGTGAAAACCGTTCAAAGTAGTACACGATCAGGGGCAGGGTGGTGATCTGTGCGGCCAGCGTGACGATCAGGGGCTCGCTCAGCAGGCGTAATAAGCGCTCAATGGTTTCTGTCGAGAACAGAGGTTGGAGCAGGCGGCGGAAGCCGTTTTCGATTGGCTCCACAAATAATGCCAGCCCCATGACGGCAGCGAAACTGAGCTGAAAGCCGACATCTTGCAGAACGAACGGATCGGCCAGACTCATCAACAGGGCGGCAAAAGCCAGCGATGCGGGCACATAGGTGCGGCGGTGAAAGAGCGGGGCGCTGATGAGCAGCACGCTCATGATTGCTGCCCGCACAACCGCAGGATCGGCACCGACAAACACCGTATAGATGCCGATGGCACTGGCACTGATGATTGTGGTCAGGATGCGCCGCTTTGGCCAGAGCAGTATCAGGATACGGCTCAGCATGCCCGCGATCAGGGTCATGTTGAAGCCGGAGATGGCGATCACGTGTGACGCGCCAGTCGCATTGAAAGCATCACGCACATCAGCCGCAATGCCGCTTTCCACGCCCAGCAGGATGCCGGTCAGCAGGGAAGCCTGCGGCTCCGGCAGCGATTCCGCGATCACGGTTTGCGCCCGCCGTTTGAGTGCGAGCAGCCCCATCATGAGTGGGCTGCCATTGCCGTGGCTCAGGACTTCGACGTCGGCATTGGGAATCAATGTGTAGATGCCCTGACGGGCCAGGTAGTCGCGGTAGGAGAATGTGTCGAACTCCGGCGGCGTGAGCGGCGTGCCGTCAATTTGCACGCGATCGCCATAGGCATATGAACCGTAGCGGGGGGCCTGAACGAGCGCCGTGCCTCGCACAGATGAGCTTTCTTCAAAGTGGCGGGTTGTATCAACTGCCACGCGCAGATTGACGTGCAGATCGCGGATGTCGGGTTCGGCGATCACAACACCTTCAAACGTGCGCCATCCGCCACCATTATAATGCGCCAGCGCATCAGGGCCGGGTGGGGCGCTGGCCGCCTGGGCACGCAGGATGCCCAGGGCAGCGAGCAGCACGCAGAGCATGGCCAGCCGTGCCCTGCGGTCGTGGCGGAGCCAGATCGCCCCTATCGCGGCAGCCGCAGCCGTGCCCCACCACCACAGCGGTGGTGTCTGGTGTGCCTGCTGCCCCAGAATGATCCCGGCGATCCATGCCAGAGTCAGATAAATAAGCGTCATGGTTGTTCATATGACAGGAAACGCACTGTGTCTATCATAGTGTATATGTTTGGCCATCGCTGGCAACTGGCGATGTGCGATGTGCAGGTGTGCATACAAAATTCGTTGAAGCTGCCTGAATCGGGTGGTATACTCCCCCCGGTCGCTCTTAGCAGACCGCCCCAATTGGTCCGACTCGAGAACTGGAGACGCGATTCGTGAATCTACACGAGTACCAATCGAAATTTCGTTTCGAAGAATTTGGTATTCCCATCCCCCATGGCAAGGTGGCAGAAACCCCGGAGGAGGCCCGCCAGATCGCTCAGGAGGTCGGCGGCCCTGTGGTGGTGAAAGCACAGGTCTTGACCGGCGGGCGTGGGAAGGCGGGAGGTGTCAAACTGGCCGCCACGCCGGAGGAAGCCGAGCAGCATGCCCGGTCGATTCTGGGGATGGACATCAAGGGCCACATCGTCCGTAAAGTATTGGTGGATCCGGCTGCCAACATCGAACAGGAAATCTACCTGGGGATTACCAATGACCGTGCTGCGCGTATGCCGGTGATCATGTGCAGCGCTGAAGGCGGCATGGATATCGAAGAAGTCAACCGGGTTAAACCGGAAGCTATCATCCGCGAGCATATCGATCCTCTGCTTGGCCTGCGCAGCTACCAGATCAATGCGTTAGCCTCTGGTATTGAGCTGCCCTATCCGCTGTGGCGGCAGTTCCAGAAGATCGCTGCGTGTCTGTACCGCTGCTATATGGAAAGCGACGCCACGCTGGCTGAGATTAACCCACTTATCATCACAGCCGAGGGGGATTTGCTGGCGGTTGATGGCAAGATGTCTCTGGATGACAATGCCCTGTTTCGTCACCGCGACCTGGCAGCGCTGCGCGATACTTCGGCGGAACCTGCAGTTGAAACACAGGCGCGTGAAGCTGGCCTGAGTTACGTCAAACTGGATGGCCAGATCGGGTGTATGGTCAACGGCGCGGGGCTGGCGATGGCCACGATGGACATGACCAGCATCTTCGGCGAGGCCGACGGTATCGGCCCGGCTAATTTCCTGGATATTGGCGGCGGCGCGGATGCCGATACAGTTGCGGCGGCGCTGCGGATCATTCTGGCCGATCCCGATGTTAAGGCGATTCTGCTCAACATCTTTGGCGGCATCACGCGCTGCGATGAAGTTGCCAGAGGAGTCATTGCCGCTTTCTCCGAAGTACACGTGAAGATGCCGAAGGTCGTGCGTCTGGTTGGCACGAACGAAGAGGAAGGGCGGCAGCTTCTTCAAGAAGCGAACATCCCGGACATGGTCACGGCGACCACTTTATCCGAAGCCGCGCAGAAGGCTGTTGCAGCGGTCAAGGGGGCGTAAACACCGATGGCTATTCTGATTGACAATAACACCAGACTGCTGGTTCAGGGAATGACCGGACAGCAGGGTTTGTTTCATACCCGGCAAATGATCGCCTACGGCACCAATGTGGTTGGCGGTGTGACGCCCGGTAAAGGCGGCCAGTGGGTGGAAGGCAAGCCTGTTTTTGACACGGTGCGCAGGGCAAAGGAAACAACCGGCGCGAATGCGTCGGTTATCTACGTCCCCGCGCCGTTTGCCGCCGACGCAATCCTGGAAGCGATTGATGCGGGCATTGAACTGATCGTTGCCATCACCGAGCACATCCCCGTTCTGGATATGATGCGTGTCCGCAATGTGCTTGATAGGAGCAGCAGCCGCCTTGTTGGCCCGAACTGTCCCGGCCTGCTGACTCCCGGCCAGTCGAAAGTCGGGATCATGCCCGGCCATATCGCCATGCCGGGGCCGGTGGGTGTGGTCTCGCGCAGCGGCACACTGACCTACGAAGCGATCTACGCGCTGACCCGGCGCGGAATCGGACAGAGCACCTGCGTTGGCATCGGCGGCGACCCGGTCAATGGTACAAACTTCATAGATGTGCTCCAGATGTTCGAGGATGACCCGGACACGGAAAAGGTCGTGTTGATCGGCGAAATCGGCGGCACGGATGAGCAAAAAGCGGCGGACTTCATCGCCCAGCATATGACCAAGCCGGTGGTCGCCTTTGTGGCCGGACGCAAAGCGCCGGAAGGCCGCACAATGGGTCATGCTGGCGCGATCGTCGAAGGCGGCGTGGGGACGGCTGCTGAGAAGATCGCCAGATTCCAGGACGTTGGCGTTCGCGTGGCCCAGACGCCGGAAGAAATCGCAGAGCTGATCGCTTCTTGATTCTGGCGGCAGAACCAGAATTCGGCGAGAAGGCGGCCCTCAAGGCCGCCTTTTTTCTTGCATTGAATGTATAATGACGCTGTATATGGTGTATATCTCTCTGAATATTCCGGGCAGCCGTGGAACTCTTAGACGATCCCTCATTTCCCCCTGATCTGTCGCTTGACGATCTGCCGCTCTGGATGCGGCAGACACGTCGTCGGCTGGACTGGGGGATTATTCTGGCGCTGCTCCTGGGGGCGCTGAGCGTCTGGCCGTTTATCACACGCGGCGGTTTGCCGCATGGCACTGCGCTGGAACTGCACGTTTACCGTGCCGCCGAAATGGCTGATATCGTGCGTGATGGTGTGCTGTATCCACGCTGGGCACCCGATTTTCTCTATGGCTATGGCCTGCCGCTGTTTAATTATGCTGCTCCCGCCAGCACAGCACTGGCAACTTTTTTCCAACTGGTAACCGAAAGCGACGCAGTAGACGGGGTGCGGTTTGTGCTGGTTACTGCCGCGCTTGCCGGGACGGCGGGTATGTATGCTTTTGTGCGGCGGCGCTGGGGTCCGGTTGCGGGACTGGTGGCGACCGCCACTTATGTCTTAAGCCCGGCAGTTCTGTTCTACCTGCCTTATCGTTCCGGCGATTTATCGCTCATGCTGGCTTTGCATTTGACGCCTGTTGTATTGTGGGCAGTGGACAGGGCGCTGTATGTGGGGTCACGGTGGGACACGGCGATTGTAGCGGGCACAGGTGCACTGCTTCTGCTGGCGGATGAAAGAACGGCCCCCTGGCTGTTTCTCATGGTGGTGGGCTGGCTGCTGTGGACACGCATATGGGATCGGGCGTGTCAGTATCGGCCTGCCTGGGTGGGAATGGTGCTCGGAATCGGTCTGTCCGCTGTTTTCTGGTATCCGGCGCTGGCGGAAAGGCACCTCGTGAGCTGGACTGCCGTTGGAACTCCGGAACCGTCTTTGCCGCTGATACTGGGTGAACTGCTCAGCCCCTCCGCTGCGATGGACATGGGGGCATTCAACCCGGCGGCAAGGCGCAACCTTGGACTGGTGCTCTGGCTGTTTGCGCTGGGATCACTGCTGGGCCTGCTGGCCATCATGCGCTGGCGGGTGCGTTATGTCCGGCGATGGCTGCATGAAGAAGATGGGTGGTGGTTGTATTTCGCGCTGCTGTCGGGCGGATTGTTTGTGTTGATCGCGTTTCATGCGCTGTCCCTGTCTCCTGTGCAGCAGTTGGCGCTGCTGACGCTTGTGATGGCGATTACGGCAGGGCGTATGAGCCTGTGGTTGTCATGGCAGCGCCATAACTGGCAGCGCAGCCTGGGCCTGGCCTTGTTGGTGGGCCTGCCGATACTGAACGCGCTGCCGACGTTGGTTCCTCCTTCGTGGCCATCGGATTTTGGCGATACGGATGCACCTGCTCGCTTGCAGCTTGAACTGGACGAGTACAGCCTGGCGAGTATTCCGCCCGGCGATCCGATTCCTTTGCCTTTTTCATCCGTGCCTGCACCGTCCCGGCGGCTGGTCGAATCCTATTTCAGCGGCGCAGTTGATCCTGTGGATCGCACGACCATACTTCCTGGACAGGTGAACGTCGTCGGCCATGCGGCGACTTCGGTGCGGCTGCTGGTGCGTGCCCCAACTCGCATGATCCTGCCGCTGTATATCAGCGCTTTTGATGGATGGCGGGCGGAGATTGATAGCCAGGAGGTTCCGCTGACAACATCGGATGATGGCCGACTGCAGGTGTTGGTTCCCGCCGGTGTGCACG
>JALSTC010000822.1 GCA_026983935.1 Ardenticatenia bacterium | reverse complement strand
CGAACTTCAGCCAGGACGAACTCGACCAGATCGCGGCCCGGATGCATGAAATCGTTGAGGCAGACGCCCCCATCCGCCGCAAAAAAGTACCGCTGAAAGAAGCCATCACGCTGTTCATGGAACGCGGCGATGATGACAAGCTGCGCCTCATGGAAGTCCGCGATAAAGACTACCTGATGATGTACACACTGCGGGGAAACTCCGACTACTTCTTCGGCTATATGGCCCCCTCCACTGGCTACCTGCGCACATTCGAGCTGCGGCTGCACCCACCGGATGGCTTCCTGCTGATGTATCCCCGGCGGGAAACGCCCGATCGCATCCAGCCTTATGAGCCTGCCGTCAAAATCGCCACGGTGTTCGAGCAGCAGACGAAGTGGCTGGAACTGCTGGGTGTAGAAGACATTGGACACTTGAATCAAGCCATTCACGGCGGGGGGGCACGCGAGCTGATCCTGGTGGCAGAGGCGCTGCATGAGCAGCACATCGCCCACATCGCCCATGAGATCGCGAATCAGCACCGCGAGGGCATGCGGCTGGTGCTGATCGCCGGGCCGTCTTCCTCCGGCAAGACCACCTTTTCCAAACGGCTGGCGGTGCAGATTCTGGCACACGGCCTAAAGCCGTTCACGCTGTCGCTGGATCACTACTTCGTGGATAGAGAGCTGACGCCGCGCGACGAAAACGGCGATTATGACTTCGAGGCATTGGAAGCCCTCAATCTGCCGGTGCTGAACCAGCAAATGCTGGACCTGATGGCTGGCAAGCGCGTCACGATCCCGGAATTCGACTTCCATACGGGCAAATCGCGACCAGGGCAGACGGTGCAGCTCACATCCGGGCATGTGCTGGTTGTGGAAGGCATTCATGGCCTGAATCCGGCGCTGCTGCCGGACGTTCCTGCCGGGCGCACCTATCGCATTTACGTTTCTGCCCTGACACAGTTGAACATTGACCGCCACAACCGCATCCCGACGACCGATGTGCGGCTGCTGCGGCGCATCGTGCGTGATGCCGCCTATCGGGGCTATACAGCCCTGGATACGCTGGAGCGCTGGCCGAGTGTGCGGCGCGGCGAAAAACGCTATATCTTCCCCTTCCAGGAAAACGCCGACGTGATGTTCAACTCCGCGCTGGTGTATGAGCTGGCCGCACTGCGCCCGCTGGCGGAACCGCTGCTGCTGCAGATCGACCGCACATCGCGCCGCCACATCGAGGCCAAGCGGCTGCTCTCTTTCCTGCGCTGGGTGCGTCCCATGCCGGAAGAATTCGTCGAGTTCGTACCTGCCAACTCGCTGCTGAGGGAGTTCATCGGCGACTCAATCCTGCGGACGTACATGCCCGGTGAGGGTGCAGACCGACCGGATATCCCGCTGGTGGAATAAATGCATCACCGCTGTGAGAAGAGGCCTGCCAGCGCGTCAAAATCCAGTGTAAAATCAGAATACCCACAATGACAAGTTTCAGGAGCCTGGCCCATGCTGATCACCCGCGAACAGCGCGAAGCCATCGAAGCACAAACCCTTGCCCCTTATGCCACACTGGCCAGAGACAGCCAGGGCCGCCAGTATCCCGATCCCGAACAGAACTACCGCACCGCCTTCCAGCGCGACCGCGATCGCATCATCCACACAACCGCCTTCCGCCGCCTGGAATACAAGACCCAGGTCTTCATCAACTACGAAGGGGATTATTACCGCACCCGTCTGACGCACACGCTGGAAGTGGCCCAGATCGGGCGATCGTTCGCCCGCGCTCTCGGCGCGAACGAAGACCTGGTGGAAGCCATCTGCCTGGTGCATGACATCGGCCATCCGCCGTTTGGCCACTCCGGCGAAATGATCCTGAACAAACTGATGACCGATCACGGCGGCTTTGACCACAACAAACAGACGCTGCGTATCGTGACCAAGCTGGAAGAGCGCTACCCCGGCTGGCCGGGCCTCAACCTGACCTATGAAGTGCTGGAAGGCATCGTCAAACACGAATCGGAATACGACATCAGCGATGCAGAAGGCTTTGAGCCGGAAAAGCGCGGCAGCCTGGAAGCGCAGATCGCCAATGTGGCCGATGAGCTGGCCTACAATGCTCACGACCTGGATGATGGCCTGCGCTCCGGGATGCTGGCCGTCAGGGAGGTGGAAGGCCTGGAGCTGTGGCAGACCCTGCAGGAGAGCATTGGCTGGGATGGGCGTGACTTTGACGATCACGTACGCTACCGCCTGATCCGACGTATGATCGGGCTGGAGATTGATGATGTGGTCACCTACACGGCCCAACGATTGGAGGAAGCCAAACCGCAGTCCCTGGAAGAACTGCAACTGCTGCCCTACAACGTGATCGGGCATTCCGAAGATTTCACCCGCATGAACCGTGAATTGAAGGACACGCTCTACAAGAAGCTCTACCGCCACTACCGGGTGATGCGTATGGCCGCCAAAGCGGAGCATTTCATCACGGCCATTTTTGAGGCCTATGTCCAGCGCCCGGAGCAGCTCCCGGACAGAGTGCAGGAGAAGCTGAACCGCCGCAGCCTGCACCGCGTGGTCACGGATTACATTTCTGGCATGACCGACCGCTATGCCCTGCAGGAGTACCAGCGGCTGTTCGATCCGTTCACAAGACCCTGATGAGGGCACAGCGCCGATAGTGATCACCGAGTGTCGTGGTCTGCGCCATGTGAAACGGGGTTTTTGGCAGGAGAATCCACAAACAGACGATTGTGATACAATTTGACGAACTTTTACGGCCATGCTAAACTGCCATCAGTTCATTCTCGCAAACACAAAAATCGGCAAGTCCATACCAGTCAGTCGCGGGAAAGGCTGTCGCGTCGCGCTTTCTTGTTGACGCTGTACCGATCTTCGGCAGCATACTGATCGATCTACCAGGGAAAGGAGGGCCATATCGGATAGGTGATATAAAAGCACTTTCCGTTTTTGTCGTCCCCTGTACTTTTGCAGGGTTGTGCCTCCAACGCAGCAATATTTTTCCTCGAGAGGAGACTGAATCTTATGTTACGTAACAGGCGTTCGCTTCTTGTACTGGTTACCGCACTGCTGGCACTGTCACTGTTTAGCGGTGCGCTGGTCGTTTCCGGCCAGGAGCAGAGCACACTCGACCTGGTTCGTGACCGTGGACGTTTGATCTGCGGGGTGAACCAGGAACTGTTCGGCTTCGGCTATCTTGACCCCGAAACCAGCGAAATCACGGGCTTTGATGTGGAATTCTGCCGTGCTTTTGCCGTCGCCATCTTCGGCGAAGCCAGCTCTGACACGCTGGAACTCTCCCCGCAGACGGCGCAGACCCGTCTGCCCGCTGTTGCCACCGGTGAAGTCGACGTGCTGGTGCGCAATACCACCTGGACGCTGAGCCGCGATACAGAGGCGGGGCTGGACTTCGGCCCGACCAACTTCTACGACGGCCAGAGCATCATGGTGCGCGCCGGTGAAGGGCTGGAGACCTGGGAAGACCTGGATGGCGCGACCATCTGCACCACGACCGGGACGACCACCGAGAAGAACATCACCGACCAGATGGACGAGCGCGGCCTGACCTACGAACTGCTCCAGTTCGAGAGCACCGCGGACACCAACTCTGCCTTCATGGACGGCCGCTGCGACGTGCAGACATCCGACCGCTCGCAGCTTGAGGCGCTCCGTGCTGCCTCCCCCGATCCCGCGGCCTACTACGTCTGGCCGACCACGTTCTCCAAGGAGCCACTTGGCCCCGTCTATCGCCAGAATGACTCCCAGTGGGCAGACGTCATCAACTGGACGGTCTTCGGCATGATCCAGGCAGAAGAGCTGGGCATTGACTCCAGCAATGTGGACGACTTCCTGCGCCAGGACGGCGAGAGCGATGATGACTACATCGCCCGCGTTGGTGCCCAGGTAGCCCGCGTGCTGGACGCTGATCTGGGTCTGGGTGGCCTGCTTGGCCTGAACAACGACTTCATGGTCGAAGTTCTGCGTCAGGTTGGCAACTACGGCGAAGTGTATGAGCGCTACTTCGCCGCAGATGGCCCGCTGCCCATCGAGCGCGGCCCGAACGAGCTGTGGCTCAACGGTGGCCTGATTTACGCGCCTGCCTGGCGGTAAATCTGGAACGTTAAAAGCAGGGGTGGCCTCATTGTTGGGGCCGCCCCTCTCTCAAATACAGCTTTTGCACACAGTTGTTTATGTTTTTCATTTCTCTCTAATTGAAAGCAGGTGCATATGACACAGCGCACCTCACCTCCCCATCATTCGGCGGTGGTTGATGTTGGTGAGCACCAGACCATTCCTCTCTGGCGCGATATTCGCGTTATTCAGGCCGGGGCCCAGATCATCTTCGCGATCGCGGTCATTGCCGTCCTCTTTGTGCTGGTCAATAACATCCTCAACGGCCTGGCCGCCATCGGCCAGAGTCCCACCCTGGATTTCTGGCAGCGGCCCATCGGGATCAACTTCAACGAAGGGCCTGGCATTTCCAGCACCGACACCACCTGGCAGGCCTTCCTCGTCGGGCTGATCAATACGCTGCGAGCCGTATCGGTCGGCCTGGTGCTGGCAACTATTCTGGGGATATTCGTCGGCATTGCGCTGCTCACGCCAAACTGGCTGGTACGCAACATCACCCAGACCTACGTTGAAATATTCCGTAATACGCCTTTACTGGTGCAGCTTATTTTCTTCTATCAGGGCGTGTTCCGTGCCCTGCCTCAGATCAGAAATGCCGCAACCATGCCGGGGCCGGTTTACCTGAGCAACCGCGGGCTGGTCATCCCGGCCTTTCATCCAACGGAAGTTTTCCCCCTGTGGCTGCTCTATCTGGTTGTGGGCTTCGTTACGGCGGGCTTTCTGTGGTATGTGCGGGGCCGTTTCCAGACTGAAACCGGCCAGCCGGGCTATCAGATGCGCTACGCGCTGCTGGCGATCATCGGCTTTGCCGTGCTGGGCTGGCTGGCGGTGGGCAATGTCCCCTGGACAGTCGAGCTGCCCTCGCCGGTGATGCGTGAGCTGCCAACTGGCGATATGGTGATCCAGCGCATCGAAGGCGGCGAGACGATCTCGCCGGAATATGCGGCGCTGGTCGTCGGGCTGGTGCTGTATACAGCAGCCTTCATCGGTGAAATCGTGCGGGCCGGCATTCAGGCCGTGTCTCACGGCCAGATCGAGGCTGCCCGTGCTCTGGGCCTCACCTACGGACAGACACTGCAGCTTGTTGTCCTTCCGCAGGCCCTGCGCGTCATCATCCCGCCGCTGGGTAACCAGTATTTGAACCTGGCCAAGAACTCCAGTCTGGCTATTGCCATTGCCTTTGCCGACGTGTTTGCCATTTCCAGGACGATTATCAACCAGTCCGGGCAGACCATTGTGCCCTTCATGACGGTGATGCTAACGTACCTGGCGATGAGCCTGATCATCTCGGCGGTGATGAACTGGTTGAACCAGTCACTCAAATTGAAGGAGCGGTAGCCGTGGCTCAGAAATCGTTCTATGTGGAAACCACCCCGCCGGAAACCCGGAAACCGCCCATCGTTGAGACCGGAATTCTGGGCTGGCTGCGGGAAAACCTGTTCAGTTCCTGGTGGAACACATTACTGACCATCGTCGCCAGCGCGTTTGTTGTCTGGGCCATCATCGGCTTCATTTCCTGGTCCATCCAGCAGGCCAACTGGGCAGTCATCACCAACAATCTGCACCTGTTTGCCATCGGTACTTACCCCCAGGACCTGGCCTGGCGTCCCCTGGTCAGCACCCTGTTTCTGATGTTCCTGACCGGCCTGACCTGGCGGATGCTGGGGCAGGCATCACGGCTGGTCGTGGTGCTGGGTGTGATTATCGTGGTGCTGCTGTACGTATTCCCGGCCATCGCCGCCCCGCTGCCATACCCGGACACTTATGTGCTGATCGGCGGGCCGTTGGACGAACCGCTGGCTGCCATGGCGTATGTCGGTCAGGAGGGGGAGACGGTGACCTTCACCCTCGATCCGATCCAGGACTTCACGGCGGATCCACCGGCAGGCTTCATTGACCGCACTTCGCTGACCGTTGCCGGGCTGGGACGGCAGGAAGCCCGCGCCCGACTGCGTGCCGTCAATGAAGCGATAGAATCCGGCGAACAGCCGCCGGAAAACGTGCCGGAAGACGCCATCCTGGCCATTGACGAAGAAACAGGGCAGATCATCACGCTGGAACGTGACCTGACGGCCACGGTGACTATCCTGCAGGTGCCCTTTGAAGAGACGATTGACGAAGAAACCGGCGAAACCGTCATTGTACAGGACGACCCGGTCGAACTGGCAACACTCAG
>JALSTC010000821.1 GCA_026983935.1 Ardenticatenia bacterium | reverse complement strand
GCCCACACAAATCTCCGGGATGTCCAGCCCCAGGATAAGCTGCAGCCGATCCCAGCGGATGTCCAGCTCGCGAACCTGGATCGTGTTATCATCGCGCAGATCGATCGTGCCCCCTTCCAGGTGTGCCCTTAGGTCATAACCGGCAGTGAAGGCCCCAAAATCCTGCAGATCCGCCTGCTCAAAGACAAGGTTGTTCTTGAGCACGTCGAACGAACGTCTGAATGTCTCTTCGGAAACTGCAACGGTCAGATGTGCCATGATTATGCTTCCTCCACCACCAGATTGATGAACGCCTTGAGCTGATCCTCTTCGACAGCCGGATTGTTCGGCACAGCGGCGGGAACCGGGGCGGGCTGCAGTGTGATAATCTCCCCGATCGTGAGTCCCTGCTGCTGCAGCATTTCGGTGACGTTCAGGATCATCGCCTCCAGCGGTGTGCTCAGCCGGGGCAGGATGCCCAGCCGCAGCACCGTTTTGACGTAGCACTCGATCATGTTTTCCATAGGCGTGGGCTGCAGGTCAACGATCTCCATCCCATCAAGGCGCACCTTGAGCCACTGGCGCTCATCGCCTCCGATGCGGCCCCACTCGAAATGGGCCACGACGAACAGCTCCAGACAGAAGCAGAGCAGCTCCCTCGTCGGCAGGACGACCGTATCGCGGGGCTTGCTGACACGGCGGGTGACCGCCACAAGCCGATTCGAATCCTTTTCATCCTCTTCACGCTGCGCAATGGTCAGCACTTCGATGGCCGGGATCAGCTCCTCGATCAGATCGTCCGGTGGACAGTCCAGCCCAAAGCAGGCTTTGACATGCAGGGCGAGGCGCTGCGGCTGCAGCCGTCCCAACTCCGGGGGCAGCGTGATCACGTTGCCGGGATGAAAGTCGATCTCCGCTTCGGTTAGCTGGAAGCACCAGTTAAGGCCGATGGGCACCGGCGTGCCGAGCACCGGAATCGGCTCCTGCACCGTGAAAAGCGGGTTGCCCGCTTCTTTCACAGCCGGGGCCGCTTCCACCCGAACGCACAGCATTTCCGGCTTTTCGACGAAGAACGCGGTGGCGTAGTTGAACAATGACGGGCGCTGGCGCATGATATGCCGGACGACGCGATTGATGCCGTCCTCATGCACGCTGCCAAACAGATCGCTGTGGTCGGTGAATGCCATATCAGGCCTCCTTAGCATTCAGGCCAAAATTGGACTGCGATACTCATATTTTATCATAGGTTTGCAGGCATGGTACCAAACTACTACCAAATATATGAACTGACTGCCACGTGAGTCAGCCGGTGCTGGCACGGAGAATCAAAAAGGCGTCCCCGTGTGGACGCCCCTCAGCCAGCGCGGGATGCGCGATCAGGAGGCACGTTCAGCCAGGTAAGCGCGGGCTTCCTGCAGCGAGTCAAATGCCCGGATGTCATTGTCGCGGTACATATTTCGGTACACTTTGAAGACCGTTGTCAGCAGCGCACGGGCAAAAGTACTGCTGGATACAATGATGATCGCGCCGACGTTCTCCGGCATAAGGATCAACGTCTTCTTGCCGCGCTTGAAGATGTCCAGATGCGGCTGTATCAGCAACCCATGCTCCGCATTCAGGATCACATCCACCTGCTGCCCGGCAGCCTGCACCAGGGTATTGGCCTCCTCAACAGCGGCAAAGTATTCATTTTCATCCCACGTGTCATCAAAATCCACGCGCAGAATCGCGTTCACTTTTTCCCATGTCACAGTAATGCCCATGCCATGCACCCTCCCGATGAAGGCGGCGCGAACAAATAACACATCATTGATGTATCATAAACATACAACGCTTTCTTGATTGAGTCAATCCGCCTGCACAAGCTGTGTGAAAGACGCCGGGCCACGGGGAGCGGCCTCAATCAAGCCGGGCGGTCACTTCCTCCAGATCATCGGCGAAGATCACCGTCACGTCCTTCATACGCCGCTGCCTGCCGTAGACTCTGAAGAACTGCCTCAGCAGCACACGGGCAAAGGATCGCGGCGGCGCCACGATAAATAGCGTGCGGACGTTTTCCGGCATTGCATTCAGCGTTTTCTGCCCCGCCTGGAAGACCGTGCCCTGCGGTTCCAGCGCCGCCTCCCGCAGGTCGAGGATCACATGCACCGGCCCATCTACACGGCGCACCCGATCATTGGCCGCTTCCACTGCCGCCAGGTACTCATCCCCGCTCCAGGACTCGATGAATGTCACCAGTAAAACGTCGTTTTGCCGATACCAGTCTACAGTGATCCCCAACTCTGCCCTGCCTTCCCCCCTATACCACTACAGCGGAGACGCGAGCGCCTCTCTCCTTTTAATTATGGGCAGCAATGCTTTACAGAGGGCTTACCACCCGGCAGTCATGCCGGATTAACCGCGCAGCACACCGACGGCCAGCAGCACCCATCCCGCCAGGAAGGCCACGCCCCCCAGCGGCGTGATCGCCCCCAGCCAGCGGACGCCGGTCAGGCTCATCAGGTACAGGCTGCCGGAAAAGATCACGACGCCGACAATGAACAGGATTCCCGCCCACGTGATCAGCGGCCCCGGCCAACGGCTCATCGCCCAGGCGGCGGCCAGCAGCGCCAGCGCGTGGTAGAAGTGATACTGAGTCGCTGTGCGATAAATCGGCTCCAGGTCGGGATTGGCCTCAAAATGCGCCGCCAGCCCATGCGAACCAAACGCCCCCAGCGCCACCGCCAGGAATCCCAGCAGCGACGCCGCCGCCACGAAAATGCGATCCATCTTATGGCCTCCTCCATACAAGGATATTCATCTGGAACTTCGCCGCACACAATTTCGTTTCCATACACAAAGTTAACAGCACGGACGGGCATTGCCCTGTATAATAAAGGGGATTTGCTGCGTCGCTGTGAATTTCCTCATTATAGCCCGAAGGAGGTTTGTCACCCAAAAGTCGATCTTTCCTATCCATATTGTATCTATTCAACCTGTCTATCTACTCAACCTGTCATTATGAAAGGATCACCTCGTGAAGCTATCTGCCGTTATACTCACCGTCTTATTGGTCATCGGTGCGCTTGCAGGCGGACAACTGCTGGCCCCTGTGCAGCAGGCCAGCGCTGCCCCTACCACAATCGCCGTCAATTTCGACGGCGCTGCCGGGCAGTCCTGCGCCAATGTCCTCAATGCCGAACCGGGTCTGACCGCCTCCGGCAGCGGCCCCACTGTCATCAACTCAGCCAATGCCGGTGGCAGCGCCCCGGAATGCGGCGGCTATCCCGACCAGACGCTGACCTTTGAGTCATCGGGCAGTGAGTTCTTCTCCGCCATCACCTTCCTGTATCATGTCCCTGGCGGCGATGGCACGCCCCGGAAAACGGTCAGCTCCGGCCCCCGCCGCTCGCTGGGACAGAGTGCTTCTGCCAGCATTCAGGTTCAGCTCATCAACAGCATCAGCAGTACCATTGTGCACAGCGCCCTGCTGACCGGCAGCGGCACGTTCAGTTACAGCGGCTCAACATTCGACCGCGTCGTCGTGACCTTCAACGGCGACCCCTTCTCCGAAACGGAATCGGACATTGATAACATCGTGCTGACGCTCACCGGGGGCATCGTCGGGCCTGCCTGCGGGGCGGAATCCAGCCGCGTCAACCGCGACCCGGCCCGTGACTGTGCCCCACCGGTGGCTGTCTTCTGCCAGTCCGACGGTATTGATATCTACGAAATCGACCGTGAGACCGGCGAAGGCTCCCTGCTCATCCGGCTCTCAAATGAGGAGATCGACGCAGTGGGTGTGCCGGTCGGCGGCAACGTCACACTGGCGCAGGTCGGTGATGTGATCGTCTCCCGCCTGACGACGGGCGAATTCCAGGTCAATGCCACCGCATTTGACGGGCAGCCCTACGTCATCATCTGGGATGCCTGCATGCCAACCTACGTGGATCATCCGGGCAAGTAGCCGCACCCGACGACGATTCACCCCCGACCGCCGTGATTCGCCCCCAGCCGGGAGGCGGGTCGCGGCGGTTTGATCTGCCTCCCCGCCGAACTCAAACCGAATCCTGACGCTGCCGGGCTGGACGCCATCCTGCACCTGTGTTATACTGGTTTAGAACATACGTTCTACCCCTGAAAGGAGCACCTGCCATGCTGGCGACGACATCTTCCCGCGAGGCGCTGTGGGTCTATGCGCTGCGCTTCTGGTGGTGGCGGCTGTGGGGACGGCATCAACCAGCGGCCAGCGCACACCGCCATCAAAAGCCCGATCCTTCCCTGACGGCCCGGCGCTTCCCGATCCCGGCCTCCCGCGCCCATCTCTATGCCCGCGCTGCTGACGAAGGGCTGTAGCGCCCGGTACGGCGATCATCGCTGCCCCCCTGCCTCAAAACAGGGTATGATAGAGCTGTGACGCGAACGCCCCAACCAGCCAACGGCGCGGCCCGGCGTTCGCCCTCAGGCCGGTAAACACTCCCTCAGGAGGCATGCATGGGTCTGGTGATCGGCATTCCCAAAGAACATCACCCCTTTGAATACCGCGTCGGCATGACGCCCGCCGGGGTCTCCGTCCTGACCGGGCGCGGGCATCAGTGCTATGTGGAAAGCGGAGCCGGGGAAGGCAGCGGTTTTTCCGACGCCGAATTTGAGCAGGCCGGGGCGCGCATCGCCTACAAACACGATGAGGTCTTCCGCCGGGCAGAGCTGCTGCTCAAAGTGCTCCAGCCTACAGAAGAAGAAGCGAGCTGGATGGCCGAAGGACAGGTCGTGATGGCCATGATGCTGCTCGTCAGCGCCCGCAGGCGCTACATCAATACACTGCGGGAGAAGCACATCACGGCCATCGCCTATGAACTGATCCAGCACGATGACGGGATGCTGCCGGTGCTTTACCCGCTCAGCCAGATCGGGGGGTGGATGGCCGCGCAGATTGCCGCGCAGTTCCTGCGCAATGACCAGGGCGGCAAGGGTATCCTGCTGGGCGGCATCGCCAGCGTGCCGCCTGCCGACGTGGTGATCATCGGGGCGGGCGTTGTCGGCACCAGCGCCGCAGATGCCTTCCTGCGCAACGGCGCACGGGTCATCCTGATGGATCACAATCTACGCAAGCTGCACGCCGCACATGATCGCTTCGGCGGCCAGGTGACGACGATGATGTCGCACGATTTCAATCTGGCCCGGGTCTGCAAATTCGCCGATGTGCTTGTCGGCGCGGTGCAGGTTCCGGGGCAGCGTGCGCCGCTGATCATCACGCGGGAGATGGTGCGCACCATGCGGCCCGGCTCCCTGATCATGGACATCAGCATTGACCAGGGCGGATGCGTGGAAACCAGCCGCCCGACCCGCCATGACCAGCCTACGTTCGTGGCGGAAGGCGTGACCCATTACTGCGTGCCCAATATGCCGGGCGTCGTCGGGCGCACAGCAACCCATGCCTTCCTGAACGCTGCCTGGCCGTACATTATGAATGTGGTGGACGAAGGGCTGGAAGCGGCACTGGTGCAGAACGCTTCCCTCAGTCGGGGGCTGGCCATGCGCAAAGGCGACCTGCTGCTTGACCTGGAAGCATGAGAACAGCGGACAGTCACGATCACCAAACAGGGCGGGTGATGTCACGATCACCCGCCCCGCCGCGATCAGACTCCCTGAATGTCACCGCCCCGCCGCGGTGTCACCGCCCAGACGGCTCAGCGCCAGTTCGGCCTCGGTGAACTGCGCATTGCGAGCCAGTGCCCGCTGGAAATGCGCCGCCGCCTGCGTGACGTCCCCCAGCGCCGCATAGGCCAGGCCCATGTAGTAGTAGACCTCTTCCACGTTCTGGGTCGTATCAAGCACGCGCTCGCCCAGCGCGATCACGTCCCGGTAGCGCCCGACCTGCAGATAGGCCTCGAACGGCCCGAACTGATACCACAGAAAGCGCCAGGGCAGCCCGATGTCCAGCGCCCGCTCAAAGGCCAGAACAGCATCACCGGGATGCCCCAGCGTCAGCAGGGCGCTGCCCAGGTTGAACAGGGCAAAGGCGTTGCCGCTGTCCTGCGCGATCTCGCGCTGCGCCTGTTCCAGCGTCCATTCGGCGTTATAGGTGGCGTTCCACTGCGGCCCCAACACCGCCTGCACGCGCGGCTCGGCTTCCGGCGGATAGAGCACCATATACGTGCGGTTGAAAGGCCGCCACTGCGCATCAAATTCCAGGTAGGGGATAGGCCGTCCGATTCCGCCCGGCCCGCTGCCCAGCACGGAATCAAAGGTGTAGACCTGTCCCTCGTCGTCGTTATAGCCCATCACCACGCGGTTATGGCCCATCCAGTCGCTGCCGCCGGGGTTGTAGGCGTTCTCCACCAGCAC
>JALSTC010000820.1 GCA_026983935.1 Ardenticatenia bacterium | reverse complement strand
CGTCATTGTGGGCATTGACGCCACGCCGCAGGCACGCGACGCCATCGCCGGGGGCAGCAACTTCGAAGCCACCGTCGCCCAGGACTTCCCCGGTATCGCCCGGACGGTCGCCGACCTGGTTGAAGGCTACCTGAACGGGGAAGAGATCACCCAGACGGTGTACTACGTCCCCACCACCCTGATCACCCAGGCCAACGCGCTCGAAGAGTAGTCGAACGCAGCTTTGCGCGGGGGAGGGCCGGATATCCCGACCCTTTCCCCCGCCTGCTCAAGTGAGCCTATGGCACTTCAGTCGATCGATCATCCGCCCGATGATGGCGCGGCACTGCTGGCCGTCACCCACGCCAGCAAGAGCTATCACGGCGTCCCCGCCCTGATTGACGCCGCGCTCGAACTTCGGAGCGGGGAAGTTCACGCCCTGATCGGCGAGAACGGCGCGGGAAAATCCACCCTGATCAAACTGCTGGCGGGGGTGCTGTCCCCCGACTCTATTGAGATTCGCGTGCGCGGCAGGCTCATGCAGTTTCACCACGCACAGGATGCCTTCGATGCCGGGCTGCGCTTCATCCACCAGGAACTCAACACCATCCCCACGCTTTCCGTGGCCGAAAATATCTTCCTCAGCCAGCCGTACCCCACGCGGGCCGGTCTCTTTGTGCGCTGGCGCACCCTGAACCAGCGGGCGGCGGACGTGCTGGCGCGGCTTGGCGTGCACCATATTTCACCCCGCCAGATCATGGCCCGCCTGAGTCCTGGTGACCAGATGCTGGTCAAAATCGCCAGCGCCTTTGTCGGGGACAGCATCACGTCGGCGGGTGACTCGACGGCCTGGGTGTACGTGATGGATGAACCCACCGCCGCGCTGACGGGGCAGGAAGCCGCCATGCTGTTCGACGTCATCCAGCGGCTGCGCAGGCGCGGCTGCGCCATTCTTTACGTCTCACACCGCCTGGATGAAATCTTCGAGATTGCCGACCGCGTCACCGTCATGCGCGACGGGCGCGTGGTCACAACCGCTGCCATCGAAGACACCACCCCCGCCGACCTCATCCGCCTGATGACCGGACGCGATCTGCAGCAGGTGTACCCCGCCCGCGATCCCGGCACGACAGCCGGTGAGCGGCTGCTGCTCGATGTGCAGGGCCTGACCACCCACGCGATTCGAGATGTCTCCTTCCACCTGCGGGAGGGCGAGATTCTCGGTATTGCCGGGCTGAGCGGCTCCGGACGCACAGAACTGCTGCGGGCGCTGATGGGTGCAGACCGGGTGCTGGGCGGCACGCTGCGGCTGAGCCGTGCCGGGCGGCTGCAAAAACTGTCTCCCGCGGAAGCCTGGCGACACGGCATCGCCTATGTCCCGGAGGAGCGCCGCTCGCAGGGCCTGATCCTGTCACGCAGCGTGAGTGACAATATCACCCTGCCCCACCTGCGTGACCTGGCACGCGGCCCTTTCTTCCTGAATCACCAGCGGGAGCGGGAAACCAGCCAGATGCTGGGCAAGGCCGTGCGACTGCAGGCCAGGAGTGTGGAGCAGATCACGCGGCAGCTCAGCGGCGGCAACCAGCAGAAGACCGTCTTTGCGCGGGCGCTGGTCCGCTCCCCGCAAATTCTGCTGCTCGACGAACCGACTCGTGGTGTAGACGTGGGGGCCAAGTACGACATTTACACCCTCATCCGCCAGATCAGCGCACGGGGGACCGGCATCATCATGGTTTCGTCCGAGCTGCCGGAACTGCTGGGCATGTGTGACCGCATTCTGGTCATGCGTGAGGGCCGCGTCATCGGGGCCGTCAAAGCCGGTGATGTAACGGAAGAGCAACTGCTGGCGCTTTGCTACGGAGAAATTCCCCATGCCAACCAGCTCACAACCGACTGAGATCACCACGAAATCGGACAGCCGCCCTGTCCAGTGGTCGCGGCTGCTGCGCAGCTTCGGCACACTGATCGGCTTCCTTGTGATTGTGGCCTTCTTTTCATGGCAGAAACCCAATACCTTCCTCAACGTCCGCAACTGGCTGAACATCACGCAGCAGGTCAGCATCCTGGGCGTGGTGGCCTTTACCATGACGGTCGTGATGGTGCTGAACGATTTTGATCTCAGCGTGGGCACGATGGCGAGCCTGGTGGGAATTGTGCTGGGTGTGCTTCTGCGGGATGGGCAGTCATCGCTGCCGGCGGCGATTGGTGCGGCGCTGATCGTCGGGATGGTCGGCGGGCTGCTGAACGGCATTCTGGTCTCCTATGTCGGTATCTCCCCATTCGTGGCGACACTTGGCACGCTGACCATGTTCAACGGGCTGGCGCTCTATATCAGCGGGGGGACGACCATTTTCGGGCGGGTAATCCCCACCGAACTCAGTGACTTCGGGCGCGGGGGCATCCCGCTGGGCACCGTCGCGGAGCAGCAGGTCGTGCTGCCCAACCTGACAATCGTCGCCCTGATCGTGCTGGTGATCGCCTGGATCATGCTGGAGCAGACCGTATTTGGCCGCCGCCTGTATGCCATCGGCGGCAACATGGAAGCGGCGAGGCTGGGCGGCGTGCGTGTGCGGTTGCTGCGGCTGCTGGCTTTTGTGATCAGCGGCCTCGGCGCGGCCATCGCCGGGCTGATGCTGGTCAGCCGCCTGGCCTCGGCCAATCCCACCCAGGGAGACGGCCTCATGCTGAATGCCATCGCCGCGGTGTTCCTCGGCATGACGATGAGCGAAGAAGGTGAGCCGCATGTGCTGGGCACGCTGCTGGGCGTGTTGATCCTCGGCGTGCTGGCCAACGGCCTGACTCAGTTGCAGATCGACACCTATATTCAGCAGATTCTGACAGGCGGCATCATCATTCTGGCCGTCACCCTGAGCAGTCTTTCCCGCCGATCAAGCTAACGGAGTGACCCGAAGTGACAAACGGAAACCCTCTGCTCCGCACACTGCGAAGCATCCGCGCATCCGGACGCATGGCCCTGTGCGGCTACTATCTGGCAGGCTATCCCACGCCGGACGATTTCTTCCGGGCTGTGCGCGTGTCCGAGGCACTCGACGTGATCGAATACGGCATCCCGGCCAGCAATCCCGCCCTTGACGGCCCGATCATCGCCAGCGCCCACGAAGTGGTGACGAAAGAGCGGGGCATCGGGGCAGAAGCCGCAATGGCCCTGATCGGCGGGCTGCGGCACATTCCCCAGCCGCGCTTTGTCATGACCTATACGGAAGTCGGGCGGGCACTGGCAGGCTTTCTGCGGCTGTGTGTGGAAAACGACATTCACGGTATCATCGCGCCGGATATCGATCCGGAAGAAGGGCGGTATGTCAAAACCATCGCGGCGGCGCTCAACCTCGCCACGCTGATGCTGCTTGATGCCCGCGCGGATGATGCCACCGTGCGCCAGCGCACCGAACTGGCCGACATCATTTATCTGAAGGCCGGGGCTGGCCGCACCGGTCAGCCCGCCGATGTGATGGGAGAAACGGGGGACGCGCTGGCAGAGGCCATTGGTCGCATCCGCGCCGTTGATCCTGAGATGCCCATTGCCGTTGGCATCGGTCTGCAAAAGCCGGAGCAGGTCGCCGCGCTGGCACGGCTGGACGTGGACATGGCCATCGTCGGCACCAAGATCGTCGAACATCTGCAAAAAGGCGAGCAGGCGCTTGTGGAGTACATCCAGGCGCTGCGGGAAGCGACTCACTACGGAGCATGATCCCATGACGCAAAGCTGGCTGGCATTTGACATTGGCACAACCGGCACAAAGGCCGCTGTGGTGGATGGCAGCGGACGAATCCTGCGCAGTGCCATCCGCGAGTATCCGACGCATACCGCCGAAGGCGGCATCGTGGAGCAGCGTACCGCCGACTGGTGGGCCGCTGTCGCGGCGGCCTGCCGCAGTCTGGAAGTAGAGGGCGAAATCGAGGCCATCGCCCTGACCGGGCAGATGCAGGACGTGATCCTGCTGAATGCTGACGGCGAGCCGGTTCGCCCGGTCATCCTCTACAGCGACACCCGTGCACGTGCCGAGGCGGAGCAGGTCGTTGAGCGCCTCAGCGCGGAGCGGCTGCGCGCACTGACGGGCAACGATCAGGATGCGGGCAGTCTGCTGGCAAAACTCCTCTGGCTGCAAATACACGAACAGGCAGCCGTTGATGCCAGCGCTCATTTGCTGCCGGGCGCGGCGGATTATGCCGCTTTCAAGATGACGGGAATCGCCGCCACAGATACAACCACCACATCCACCACTGGCCTGATGGACCTCGCCACCCGCGCCCCCCTTGACAGCAGCATTTTTGAGGCGATCGGCATCGGGAACACTGCCCGCCTGATTCCATCCATGCATCCCGGCGGGGCACAAATCGGCACACTGACCGCAGAAGCGGCAAAGGCCCTCGGCCTGCGGCCCGGCATTCCCGTTCATCACGGGCCGGGCGATGCGGGCGCGGCAACACTCGGCGCGGGCAGCGGGGAGATCGGCACGGCCTACGCCTACCTCGGCACGAGCGGCTGGGTCGCCTTCACAGCTCCCGACCGTGCCCGGCCCGGTCAGGGCGTCATCACGCTGGCCCACCCCCATCCAGAGCGCTTCATCCAGGTCGCGCCCCTGCTGACGGCGGGTGGCAATCTGGCCTGGGTGCGTGACCTGTTCGGCGCAGAGGATTACGTCCACGTGATCGGCGAAGCACTCGATCGCCCGCCCTCAAGCCTGCTCTATCTGCCATATCTCAACGGCGAGCGTTCGCCGTTCAGCGACCCGCTGGCGCGGGGGGCCTTTGTCGGCATCAATGCCGCTTCAAATCGGGCTGATTTTTATCGCGCTGTGCTGGAAGGCGTGGTCTATGCCTATCGTCATGCGCTGGACGCGCTGATGCCGCAGAAAGCGCGGACGTTGGTGCTTACCGGCGGCGGGACACGCTCCGAACGCTGGAGCCAGTTGTTTGCGGATATCCTGGATACGCCGGTGACCGTCCTGGCGGATGCGGAGCATGTGGGTGTACGAGGTGCAGTGCTGGCTGCGCAGGTGCTGCGCGGTGAGCGGCCCAGCTATACACCGCCGGGCTATTTTCCTGTGGAAGCGGAGTTTCAACCTGACGGGCGCTACCGCGAACACTTCGACCGGCAGTACCGCGTGTTCCGTGATGCCTACCCGGCGCTAAAGCCGATTTTTGCCCGCCTTGCTCCAACTCCTGATGAATGATCCGGGGAAAAGAAAAACCCCTGAGAGAAGAAGTTCCTGTCAGGGGCACCACTCCTGCGAATAAATGCTGAGCACCATACTCAACTGAATCCCTTCACCTCATGATTCAACAGCTTCTTGATTTCGGGGACAAGCCCACTGGCCAGCATCGTCTTGGAGAGATAGGCGTTTGCGCCAGCCTGGATGCCCCGCCGGACGGTTTCCAGGTCGCTCTTTGCCGAAAGGATAATGATCGGCGTGTACTGCAGCTTCGGTATGGCGCGAATACGATGACACAATTCAATACCGTCCATCTCCGGCATCATTACATCCAGAATCAGGATATCCGGCGTTTCAGTCTCCAGCATCTCCAGCGCCGTGAAGCCGTCCGTTGCTTTGGAGATAGAAAAACGGTGACGTTTCAAGATCACTTCAATTAGCTGAAGCATACCGGCATCATCATCTACTACCATTACATGATAATCCACGCTTACCACCCCTCTGCCTGCGTCCCCGAAAATCCTTCCCAACTGCCGGGGGTCATTGTCCCGGGATGGATGCTCCACTACCCGGGACAATGTTGTCTGAGCATGAGACGGATTAACACTTTTCATCATTATAGTTTGCTCCGTCAGCGGCTCACTGCAAGGGTTTCCCCCTGGCATAGCCGTAGTTACCACTACCTGCTGTACCTACTGTCCCGATACAATTGCCTGCGCCAGCTCATCCAGCGAATTGGCCCGAATGGCTCGCAGCCAGCCGCGCGTCGCTTCTGAAAGGCCAAACGCCGCAAGCAGTGAGTCATCACGCTTGTTCACCAGGCGTTCGCGGACGTCTTCATCAAGCAGGGCAAGCCCCATCAGGTTATCCAGGCGCTGGCGCTCTTCCTTGCTGATCATGTACTCCCACCAGGAGTTAGCACCTGAGAAACCGTGCCCATTGGGCCATGGCGAAACATCCATTACAGGGGTCTGATCCACTAGTGCCATGTTGTCATTCACTCCTCGACAGTCGTCTTACTGCAATCCAGCCAAAACCAATCACTGCGCGGCCAGCTCCCGTCGCTGGCCTAGCCGCCTCCGGAGTTCGCGATCGGGTCAGCCAGCGCCGCCACTTCCGGCACCAGCAGCGCCACCACCGCCAGCACCCCCGCCACCGCCAT